>NZ_JAHGVE010000028.1 GCF_018835585.1 Pelorhabdus rhamnosifermentans | reverse complement strand
AATATCATTGCCATTGGGGCCATTGTAGCCCTGACAAAAGCGGTAAGCAAAGAGTCGGCCGTGAAGGCCGTACTGGCCAGGGTACCAAAAGGAACAGAAGCTAAGAATGAACAGGCTTTTGAACTCGGTATGTCACTGGTAAAATGATTGTGAGATAGTAGCCTTTAAGAATCTGTAGCTTATAGTACGACCTACAACGCTCATTTTATTTCTATTAGATTTGCTTTTCCTGTTAACATAGTGTATTCTATTTATGGGGATACTACGGTGGTGCGTAGTAGGTGGAAGGTGGAACAACGGCGAGAGCAGATCGGAAAAAGCTCTCGCCGTTGTTTTTTCGTTCCTCCCCCATTCCCCATTATCAAGCCGTTTGCCACAAACTTTATGTTCTCTCCCGCTAACCCTTCGCGCATAATATTTTTTTCTTCGGGTATTCTATAAGTGGAAACTCCTAATAATCCTCAATGGAAAGCCAGAGTTAATTTGCTCAATGCCTGACTCTGGCTTTTCCATGTATAAAAGCCGAATGTTAGGATTATGCTTCTCCCATACCAGGGCCAATCCGGTCCTGGCTTTTTTTGATTGTAATTAATAGTTATGTCACCTGCTTCGAACTATTTGCGTATAATGTAACAAAACGATAGTAAAGGAGAACTTACATGACACCGAATTATGGATACCCTCCATCTTTTGATTATGATAGATATCGGCTGAACAAAGCAGCCGTACATTTAAGAGACTGTTTTCGACTACTTTGGGAACAACATGTTTATTGGACAAGAATGGTGATCATGGGTATTGTATTTGATTTGCCCGATTTAGAAGCGACTACAACTCGTCTTCTCCGTAATGCACCCGATTTCGCGAAACTATTGTGTCGTTTTTATGGAGAAAACAATGCAGCTGAGTTCAGCCATCTATTGACTGACCATCTAGTTATTGCCGCAGAACTTGTCAAGGCAGCGAAAGCCGATGACAGTAGTGGGGCGGCGGATGCAGAAAAAAGATGGTATGCAAATGCAGATGATATCGTCCGCTTTCTAAACCATATCAATCGTTATTGGTTCATCGAACCTATGCGGGCAATGTGGTATGAACACTTGTCATTAACAAAGACGGAAGCTGTCACCATGCTCAACAGAAATTACGACAGAAGCATCGAGACATTCAACCAAATCGAGAAAGAGGCTCTAATGATGGCAGATGCCTTTTCTAATGGTATTATCAGACAAATGGGCAATTAACTCCTCGTAAGTAAAGTTTGAGAGCACATTTCCAGGCCCCCGGAAATGCGCTCTCGCTATACTCATCCTATTTAGTTATCCGCCGACGCAGACTATTGCTCTCATGCCAGGATAGAAGCTTCGTATTAATCAATAAGCTTATTCAATTGGCACTAGTCCAACAATCGCTTACATATCCTTTAGTGTAGTAATCATAAGGCAGATAAAAATATCCCTTATCGCCCCAATCAGTTCCCCAAGAATTTCGGACGATAAGCTGTTTTTTGTTGTCATCATAGCCAACGACTAAAACAGCATGACCGCCAAGGTACTTTTCTGTGTTTTTGTTTGGTAGAGGAACAATCCCAGTTTTAGAAACAATATCGCTTTCAAACGATTCGTAGACCTCAATTCCGATTACTATGGGCAACCCTTCTGCCAGTGCCACCTTGAGCTGATCAAATGATGGTATACGGTGATACTCAGCAACTTCATAAACGGCGCCATCCGTAACCATTTTATCCGTCGGCGTATTGGTAAAAGTTGAAATATCATACGGCCAGTCAGCTTCCGGGCATACGCCGATTTTCTTCAGTACTTTCATTCCATCACGAATTTCAGCCCCGCTGTCCTCATTCACCGTTCCTTCCAGTTTACGCTCTTCCCAATATAAAAACAGCCTGGATAAAGCTATCCAGGCAGCTTTATTTTTGAGAAGGTATTCCCTAAGTCCGGACGCAATAGCATTAGCTGTGCAACTCCCAAGTTCTCCTTGGTCGACAATTGGGCTGCACTTATCGCGCAAATCAATTTTGGCCGGAATCTGTTCAGTTTTTTTATAATAGGCCGAATAATATATACGGTCTCGAAGGTCTGGGGTATCCTTTTTTAATAAGTATTTTCGTTTCATCAAACCACTCCTCTACAAAATCAGTTTTTTTCATTCATAGACTAGAGCCTTAGCTCCAATCCATTCCTGCATTTTACCAAGGTTAGGCCTTGCTCATGCAGCGATTAAGGGCTGCATGACAGTGCATCATACTTATCACTGGTTTTTCTTACATTTTCATGTAAATAATACCATAAGAATGTGACAAAATTATGACTGTTTTATAAAAAATACCGCTACTGCAAAGCAGCCATAATACAGCATGAAGGATTCTAGATTAATATAAAGAATCGTTTACAATAAGGAGGAATGCTGCAATGAAAAAGTTTTTACTTACAATTATTTTTGTCATGCTAACCAACATATGCTTTGCAGAAGATATATACATTGCGACGGAAAATGGTTTTGCCAAGTATCTTCGCACAGAATCATTAACAGCAAAAGCAACACAGAAAAATGAGCAAGACTCTCTTTTTGAAATGACATATAACCTAATCTGCATACCTGATAAAAATACTTTAGATAAACTAAGAGGCCAAACTTTGGATAATAAAGTTTCTTTTGAAAAGCAAACTTTTACCTTTAAATGCTCTTTTAACAAAAATACTAATCAATGGATCCCCGATGGTTCAATTTGGATAACCAATGATGAGCTTTGGGGAAATTCCCCTGAAAAATGCTTATATGAATCACACGGCTATATGCCAGGTGGAGCATATTATGGAGATGACTCGGAAGCAAATTTTAATAGAAATATAGTCACTACTGCTTACAATTACGTCCTTGCACACAATTTAATAAAATATGATTGAGCATTGCTTCCCTAATCCCTAAATAGCCAAAAATTAAGCCATTACCCCAAAAAGAACAAGATAACGGCGTAACTTTCCCCATAATTTTGCCAACAGACAACCAACTAATAATACGCGAAGAATTTCCGCCAAAGATAACTAACAGCGATATCTCTGTAAATTGAGATATCGCTGTTAGTCTAATAAAGGTTGTCCTTAACTATTTTGTTATGCTTAGCATTTAGAACGTGGTTCAAAATCACCCAAATAATCTAGCTGTGCTTAATTTATACGGATCTTTTGCTCATAAAAGGCTATCAACGGGTCTTATATCCTTGATAATCCTTTAAGCTTGTATCTTTTTTCAGAAGCTGAGCGATTGACATACCACTATCTAACTCAGCAATAGCTTGTTTAGCTCGATCCGATAAAAAGACTTTATCCGTTTTCCCTAAAAAAATTGTTTGATTGTCAGGCCAGAGCAGCCCAACAGTCTCATTGCGTCCTTGCAAAACATATCTTACGTCACCATTGTCATTGGCTTGCTGCAACGTGATATGATGTTCTTTCTGATATTCAGCTATAGCAGCGCATAATGCCGCATCATCCTTACGACGGCGATTCATGATCAATACAGCTTTGGTATTTGCAAATTCAGTGCAGAAATTAAAATCCCCTTGCGAATCCATTGCGCAGAAAATAGGTCCCTGCCCCTGATACTGAGGTGCAATGACTTTCTCAATTGACAATGATTTACCCACACCTTGGGTTTGGGCATGCGCATCGTAATCATAGATATTAATATATTTGCCCTGATCATCAAGCTTATTCGTCATGCCTACAACGCCTTTCACATCAGGAATCGCAAAATATTTTACTGCTGCCCGTACTACATCAACATGTGAGGCCGAAACAATCCATGGATCAATGCCGTCTTCAGCCAATGCCTGATAAAGTTCTCTGACTTCCGGCGTTACAGTAATCCCTTGATTGTATGATACTGTAACACTTCCAGCCTGGCTGGCCTCAGTATCAGGACTGGTATATTTACCTTTCGTCCACGTCTGACCTTTTGATGAATCACCGTAATAACTGTCGCAGGTATAAGCTAGATCAAAAACCTGCTGTGGCGTCATACCCGTATACCAATATGTAACCCAAGGATAGGATACTGAATTATCCATTGTTTCAGAAATAGCATCATAAAGCCACCGCATCTTAGCAGTAAAATCCTGATAAGCAAAGCTTCCTTTGACTGCATCTGTCTGTTCACTACCAGTTGTAGTGACAACCCCTTGTTCGTAGAGCACTTTATAATCATTCACAGCATCATTGATTGCTGCTTGAATTGTCGCCGGACGACCATCACCATTATTCGCACCATAAGTCATTGTCAATTTTTCCGCAGGAATTCCTGTTTTTAATACTTCCTCCATTTTTTCCGGTGGAATAGCAAATGCCAGATGGTCAAGCTGCCAAATAATCAACTGCTCTTCTACATCCATAATTGAAGTCGTGTTATCAAAATCAAAGGTAGCATAAGGAGGATTATTTTGATTATAGGTCGGAGAATATTTTCCATACATTTTCAAAAAATTATTTACCGTTGTCTTAACTTCCGGTTCCCAATTTGAGCTCTGTATGGCTGGTACTTGCAATTGCTGCTCAATCACAGTAGGTGATGCGGCCATAACTGTTACTTCCGCATTAACTGCCGGATAAAACAGGCTAACAGCTACTACTGTACCCAAAATACTCCTAACAATGCAAAGCTTTTTTGAAGACTTTACTTTTTTCATAAGAAACAGCACTCCCTCTCCATTATATTTCCATTATATACAAAAAATTTTTTTTAATATTATTGATACATTAAGTTTTTGTTATATTTCTATACCTTTCACAAGCAATTTATCAACAGTATGCCAACATTAAAACCTATCCCTAGCAGATGGAAACGTAAATGTCCATTGGGGAGGCGACTATGAAAGTTAACATAATTCGAAAATAATTCAAGCCTTTGCGAAATCCGCAAAGGCTTGAATCCATTAACCCCGATTATATTCATTTTTCATAACCAGCTCAAATCAAAAAATCGTTTTATCGCAAGAAATGATTCAGTTATTGGCAAACCTTACCTGGATTTAAAATATTCTTAGGATCAAATGCTAATTTTATATTTCGCATTAACGATAGATAGTCCTCTCCAATTTGTCCAAACAAATAGGTTTTCTTAGCATAACCTATCCCGTGTTCTCCAGATACTAATCCATCCAATTCAAAAGCTTTTTTATACATACATGTAAATACGGCACTCAATTTCTTTTGCCATTCTCCCTGTGACAAATGATCTTTTAACACATATACGTGCAAATTTCCGTCTCCTGCATGGCCAAAACTTCTAATTCTTACACCAAATTGTTCTTGAAGTTCATCTGTATATTTAACAAACTCCGCCACCTTATTTCGTGGAACAACAACATCACATTCGTCCATTTCCGTTGTTGTGGCTTTAACTGCTTCTAAAAAAGCCCCCCTTGCTGACCATACAGCTTCTTTTCTTTCATCTGTATCAGAAATATAAACATCTAACGCCCCTTCATCGAAGCATATTTTTGCAACTCTATCGTAGTCCTTTTCTATGTCTTCTTTGCTATTTCCATCAAAAGTTAACAGTAGATACGCATTCGATGAATTATCAGGAAATTTCTTGCCTAAAAACTCCTCTGCCGCAAGTATTACTTCTCTTTGCATAAACTCGATAGCTGTCGGAATTGACTTTGATTTTATGATTTTAGGAACTGTATTGATAGCCATTTCAAGAGTTGAAAATGGAATCAAAAGGCTTATTGCCTTTTTAGGCAATGGTAATAGCTTTAATACAGCTTTTGTTATTATTCCTAGTGTTCCTTCCGATCCGCAAATTAGATCTTTTATACTATACCCTGAACTGTTCTTAACAACCTTTCCTCCAACTTCTATAACTTTTCCTGTAGGAAGCACTATGGTAAGGCCCCTAACATAATCTCTGGTTACTCCATATTTAACAGCTCGCATGCCTCCGGCATTGGTATTAATGTTTCCACCTATTGTAGCTGACTTTTCTCCCGGATCTGGCGGATAAAATAGATCATGCTCTTCTACAAATTTCCCTATTTCCATTAGTAAAACTCCTGGCTCTACTGTCAAAGTTAAATTTTCTTCATCTAATTCAAGTATTCTATTCATTTTAGTTAAATTAATCATAATTCCGCCGAAAATTGGAACTGATGCGCCAACAAGCCCTGTCCCCGAGCCTCTTGCCACCACCGGAAGATTATTTTCATAAGCATAAGTCATTATCGCCGCTACTTCTTCTGTACTTAGCACTTCAACTACCGCTTCTGGCATTTTGCTTATGCCACCTAATTCATCATGGCTAAAGTCTTCACTTATATCGGATCCTGTAAATACCCTATCTGCACCAAGTAAATTGATTAAAAAATCAATATCTTTTGCGTCTATTTTTTTATATTCCGTCGTACAATTACATCCCATTTTACTTACCTCCTACTGCAAATTTTCTCGCTATAACTTTTATATAGAGTAAAACAAAATTAAGCTATTTCCATTCCTTCTTTAACGTTACTGATTAATTTAGGAACTATTTCATATATATCGCCTACCATGCCATAATGCGCTACATTAAATATAGCAGCCTTAGGATCTTGATTTATAGCTACTATGCAATCAGAATTATTCATACCTGCTGTGAATTGAACAGCTCCGGATATTCCGCAAGTAATGATTAGTTTGGGTTTTACTGTTCTTCCACTGAGCCCGATTTGTCTCTTGGCATCGGCCCAGCCTGCTTCGATTAGCGGTCTTGTTACAGCTAACTGTGCCCCAAGTAATTCTGCCAATTCTTTTATCATCTCTAAATCTTTTTCAGCTTTTAACCCTCTGCCTACCGCAATTATTACTTCAGAATCAGATATGCTTACTTCAACTTCTTTTTTAGTTACCCTTAACACATTGATCGCTGAAGTAAACCTAACTGTATCCATATCACATACAGTTATTTTTCCTGATATCGCAGCCGCTCTCTCTGGTGCATTCATTACCTTATATCTGACTGTTGCAAGCTGCGGCCTGTTATTAGGGTTTATGATTTGAGCCATGATGTTACCGCCGAATGCCGGTCTTATTTGTACTAAATCTGTATTATCTTTCATATCAAGCACAGTACAGTCTGCGGTAAGGCCCGTCTTAAATCTTGCTGCCACTCGAGGTGCTAAAGACCTTCCTATTGTTGTTGCACCAACCAGTAATGTTGAAGGCTTAACTTTATTTATAAAAGCCTCCATAGCTGCTGTATATGGCTCTATTTTAAAATCCTTTAATTCTTGATAATCATATACAAAAACCTCGTCTACTCCATAATGCAAAATTTCTTCTGCTTTATCCTTAATATTATGCCCCAAAAATACTGCGTACACCGGATAATCTACTTTTGCTGCTAATTCTCTTGCCTTTCCTATAAGCTCAAAGGTCACTGGGTGTATATCTCCTTCCAGGTGATCTACATAAACAGCTACCCCTTTCCATAAGCTCTTATCTATTTTTACAATTTCTTCTTCCACGAACTCCATAACGCCAGCTGGTCCTTTTTTAATACAAAGCCTGCACATTTTACAAGCTGCGTTTATTTCTATTTTTCCAGCTTTATTTTCTATTGCACCAAAAGGACATATTGTTACTAATTCATCGATATTTAGTGAATTCACTTTATCCTGATTTACAATTAATCTACCCAATTTACTCTCCCCCTTAATTTGGTCCTATGTCAATTCCAATATATCAGCATTTAGTTTTAACTCAGGCCCTCTTTATCAATTTAAAGAAATTTTAATTCCTTAAGTTTGTCAGACAATCTTTCTGCTAATTCCGGCCCACTTCCATTCCAAATTTCTTTGTCCGTATTTACTGCTGGCGGGAATATTCTCTCTACCTGCGTTGGAGATCCATTTAATCCATATTTTTTTTCATTTTGATCCTCAAAGTCTTTCAGACTTAACATTCTTACTTCCCTATCTGTAGTTGCCAACTTTTTCTTATAAGATGGAAGTCTTGGTTGGTATATATCTTTTTCAACAGTTAATAAACATGGAAATTGAATTTCTGCTACTTCGATCGTATTCGGCATGTCCATTTCTACTACTATTGACTTATCCTTAATTTCTTCTATTTTAATGACATTTGCTATATGAGGAATTTCTAAATATTCCGCCGTCTCTGGTCCTACTTGAGCTGTATCTCCATCTGTTGTTTGTTTACCACATAGTATTAAATCTATATTTCCCATTTTCCTAATACCCTGTGATATCGTGTAGGACGTCGCCAAAACATCAGCCCCAGCAAATCTCCGATCTGAAAGCAAAGCACCTTCATCTGCGCCCATCATATATGCTTCTTTAATTATTTCTACTGCTTGTGGTGGTCCCATACTGATAACCTTTACGATTCCGCCAACTTCCTCACGTATTCTTAATGCTGTTTCAAGCGCATACAAGTCATAGGGATTCATTTTTGAATCCACACCATCCCTTTTTAATACCCCAGTTACTGGATCAACTTCTACTTTTGAAGTTTCTGGTACTTGTTTGATGCATACTAAAATGTTCATTCTTTACCTCCCAATAATTATACGTTTAGACTTTTAAATTAAAGAAACCTTAAAAAATTGGTATGATGGTATAATGGTATGACCACTTGAAATGTATATTATCATACAATTCTCAAGATTTCAACTAGGTTGTCAATAATAATGCAGGCCAAATTTTAGTAAAAAAAATATAGGTACCTCTCGGTAATTCCGAAAAGGTAACCTATTATTAAACATATATTCATTAGCAAAATTGGCCCGTTCCTAATTTTTAGGATATAAGCTATTTTTTCTTGCTTTAAGACCAGCTTTGTTGTTTATATTTCTATTTCAAATACCCTCCAGACATAGCTGAAGTCGCATATTTACTATATCTTGCTAATACGCCTTTTTTATTTGGGAACTTTGGCAGTATCCAATGCTTTTTCCGTTCCTTTAAAATTTCTTCAATTTCTGCATTCGATAATTCTTTGCCGTTAACCCCGATTATATTCAATTTTCTGTTCGGAATATCCAGCTCAATCAGATCGCCGTTTTCAACTAACGCAATGGGACCTCCCTCCGCCGCTTCCGGTGAAACATGACCAATGCAGGGGCCTTGCGTAGCGCCGGAAAAACGTCCGTCCGTAACCAAAGCGACCGTCCCGTCCAAACGTTCGTCAAACACAATAGCGTCGGTTGTCATCAGCATTTCCGGCATTCCTGATCCTTTCGGTCCCTCATACCGAATAAAGATAACGTCCCCCTGATTTATTTTCCCCTCAATAATAGCGGCTTGGGCCGCCTCCTCCGAATCAAATACGGCGGCAGGTCCGACATGCTGATGCATCGTCGGCTTCACGGCGGAATATTTCACAACACAGCCGTCCGGTGCAATATTGCCGGATAATACGGCTAAAGAACCGTATTTCGTTGAGCTTTCGGGTTTACGAATGATTTTTTCCGGATCAATTCCATAGGATTTTAAATAACCCAATCCCCGATCAAAGAAATTCGTTTTTTGGATCATCTCTAAATTTTCACCCAAGGTGTAGCCCGTTACCGTCATCACATTTAAATCCAGCTCGTCTTTAATCAACATCTGAATCATCGGAATCCCACCGGCGTACCACAGCATTTCTGTAATATACTGTCCACTAGGCTGAATATTGGTCAGGTACTTAATTTTTTTGCCTATTTGATCAAACAGGCGCGGATGAATTTGGATATCCAGTTCATGGGCAATGGCTGGCAGGTGAAGTGTTGCGTTCGTACTTCCGCCGATAGCGGCATGGACCTTTATCGCATTTTCAAATGCGGACTGAGTTAAAATTTTTGTCACATCGATTCTTTTGTCGATGAGTTCCATAATCTTTTTTCCAGCGACACGAGCATTGCGCTGAATTTCCATAAAGGTGGCGGGAATCAACGCACTCCCCGGCAGGGCTAGTCCTAACGCTTCAGACATACATTGCATCGTACTGGCCGTCCCCATAAACTGACAGGCCCCGCAAGTTGGACATCCTGTCAATTTATAATCGCGCATTTCCTCTTTGCTAACCAAACCTCTTTTATCCCGTGCAGTTAAAGGACCTGCTAAATCAGAAGTCGTAATATTGGGGCCGGATCGCATCGACCCACCAGGCACATGGATAACCGGTAGTCCCATACGGGCTGCCGCCATTAAATGGCCCGGTATAGCCTTATCACAGCTGGAAATCAGAACCATTCCATCCCAAGGCATCACCGATGCATGAATTTCCACCATATCGGCAATGACTTCCCGCGACGGCAGAATATAATTCATGCCATCATGACCTTGAGCCCAGCCATCACAAATATCGGTGACATGAAAATTGTTTGGTTTTCCGCCGCTTTCGTATACACCAAGACTTACCTGTTTCCCTAACTTATCCAAATGGACACTACCAGGATGGCTTTCACCATATACGTCATCAACTAATATTTGCAATTTGTCTAAATCATCTTCGGAATACTCGGTTCCTATTTTGAGAGAGTCAGACTGCGCCCATAATTTTCTTACCGCTTTACTCTTTTGTTCCATAGAATCACCCCGTCTCGTTATTTTTATGATTCACTGACCTGCTGTCTTTTTAGGCAAGCTTAAGGTAAGTACAAAACCAACAAACAACATGAAAGCCAGGAAATAGATGCCTGCGTACACCGTTGAGTAAGTGGTGATCAGCCAGCCTACAACAAAGGGGCCGACAAATCCGCCTAAATTTCCTAACGCGTTGATTATTCCCAAACTATCACCAGCGACCTTAGCCGGAAACAACAGCGTCGGAATGGTCCAGAACACACCCGAAGCACACTGCAAAAACAGCCCGCAGCCAACCAGAAAAGCAAAGGAAACCCACACATACTCTTTCAAAAATGCCGACGCAAGGAAACAAATTGCAAAACCCAATAGCGGTAACGCTACATAGCGCCGCCGATTCCCACTGCTATCTGATAAATGGCCAAAGATATACAGGCCTACCATGCAAGCAAAATACGGTACTGTAGATAAAAACCCGACACCGGTCATTCCTGTTTTCATCAAGTCTTTCAATATGGTCGGCAGCCACATGGCAAATCCATAAATACCTGTTTGATAGCAAAAATAAATTAAGATTAATTTCCACATATTCAGGCTGCCAAAAATCGCCGCAAGCGATGTGGGCGTGTCGTCCGCCGCACTCAATGATGTCTGCTCGGATTTTAAAGTGGTTTCCAAATAGTCTCTTTCTTCCTTGGAAATCCATTTGGCGTCCGACGGTCTATCACTAATGAACGGCCACCAAACAAAAATCAGGAGAAAGGAAACGGCGCCTTCCGCAATAAATACCGAACGCCAGCCGTACGTACTGACCAGCCATCCCGAAATGGGTCCCGTGATAATCGATGCAATGGCGACATTCATAATAAAATATGAATTTGCCCGGCCCCGCTCTTCATTAGGGAACCAGTGACTAATGATAACCAAAATCGCCGGCCAAACGCCGCCTTCGGCAACGCCTATCATAAACCGCAAAATCAGTAACTGCGTCGAAGTTTGAGCAAATCCCAAAGCCACGCACATGGCGCTCCAGGCCAAAATCGAGCAGGCAATAAACTTTTTGGCGCTTCCGTGTTCGGCAATATGTCCGCCGGGAACCTGTAAAACCATGTACCCGATGAAGAAGATACCGGCGGCCAAACCGGACAGCGAAGCCGTCATCTGCAGCGACTCCGTCATTCCTCCGGCCATGGCAAAACCAATATTCGTTCTATCCATAAAGCCGAAAATATAGACTAAAATAGTAGGTGGAATAATCCGTAACCAACGCGCACTTGGGATATTTGCCAGTGTTTCTTGCATATAACTCACCATCCTATTGGTTTTTAAAAAAGATTGCCGTTTTCATTAAATTTCACAGATTTCAGTTTTCCAACAACTTCCATGTTTTGATTTTTTTCCACTTCGTGAAGAAGCGCCTCGGAAACCTCGATTTCCTCAATTTCCATCGTATTTTTTATTCTAATAATGCGGGGGCGCAGCTTGTCGATCCCGCTACAGCTCTTAATGCCCACCTGTATCGCCACTTTATCATTCCGCGTATAAAACGGCACTTTCACCATTTCCAGGATCGTGGATGTTAGGGCGTTCGGATAAGCCATTTCATTCACTATTTTATTAACGGCCCGCTGCGTCGTAACGTCCGCCAAGCCGATTCCATTTGCATTGCCATGGGTTTCTTCCGTCAAGTCCAGCACAACGCATCTTTGAGCCTTGAAATTGCCGATCCGGGGCTCCGAACCGTCTTTCCCACGGGGAACGCCCGTTTCCCGCGGCAGCGTGCCGGAAACATTCGGATCCATTCCGTCGCCGCTGATATTTTTGCCTATTTCATCGACAATCAGGATATCCGCGTTGGGAATCATGATGCGGCCCATTTTTTCCTTGGCTTCCACTAGCAGCTGCGGTTCACGCTGTTCGATTTCCGGAGCGGTCAATGCCACGATTTTGTAGGTCTGGTCATAAGCATTCTCCATTACTCCGACGCCGCAGACAATCGGCGCCGAATGTAAAATTACCTTACCGTAGCGCTGCAGATTTTCAGCCATATGTGTAAAGCCCTGTTCGTGAACGCCTTCCGCTCCATGCTGCTTGCCCATCCCGATTACGGCCATTTTCATCAAGCCGCTTTCGTAAGGACCGACAAACTGCGTATGCGCTTTAATCCGACCGCATAAAATAATTCCGTCGGCTTCAGCGGCGTATTTATCAATAAATACGGGCCGCCCGTCATCCGTCATACCGATTTGCTTCGTCTCCATGGTCGCCCGGACCGGACAACCCATGCTTTCTTCTGTAACGCCATAGCCGTTTACAATTTCAAGCTGTCCCTTGGGTGTCGCGCCGCCGTGGCTTCCCATGGCCGGGAAAATAAACGGCTTGGCTCCCTTTGATTTTGCGTAATCAACAATCGCTTTTAAAATAATAGCAATGTTGGCAACGCCTCTACTACCGCAGGTAATGGCGATTGACTTTCCCGATTTAAACTGAGAAGAAATACTGTCTCTGGCCAATTCTTTATTGATGACTTCGGGAATGTTTTCCGGCGGAATGTGAGAAGGATCAAAATGTTGCTTCACGCGTACCATTTTAGGAATCTCTACGTCACTGCATAATTGTTCAATCACATCTGTATCCATGCTCAAACTCTCCTTAAAAAAAATTTTTTCAAGTTACAGCAGGTTGGCTTTTTTCATGATTGCCGTGACTTTCGCAGTTTGCTCCGCAGTAATCGGAGAAAATTCGATACATTTTTCCTGGATCGGCACGCCGCGTAAAATCATGGCCTTTTTCATGACCGGGATAAATGGGGTATTAATTGTATAAAGTTCCATTAGAGCATTGACTTTTCGCTGATATTCCTCAATTTTGCAAAGATCTTGCTCGTTAATAGCTTTTACCCAAGCGGAAAAAGTTTCCGGAGCCAAATTGGACAGCCCGCCGATACAGCCGTTCCCGCCGCTTAAGAGAACATGGGCCAAATTTTCATCATAGCCGGAAAGCATCACGAAATCGGGGAAATCCGCCTTAGTCAGCTCAATGAGAGCCCGGGTATGTCCGAGAGCCTCAACCGTGTCTTTATAGCCGACAATATTCTTGTGTTGCCGTAAAAGCCGAAGCGTAACTTCCGGCGAAATGTCATGACCAGTCCGATCCGGGAAGTTATAAATGTAAATATCGCTGTTGACTTGCGAAGCAATATCGCCATACCACTTTTCAATGTCGCCGGGATTCATCGAAAAATAATAGGGGCTGATGATCATTACGGCGTCGGCGCCCGCCTTGGCGGCATAATTCGACAGTTCGACCGTTTCTTGAACCGTCATGCAGCCGGTGCCGACGAAACATTTGACGCGATGGTTAATGTACGAAACCGCAATATCGATTAATTGCTTTTTTTGCTCCATGGACATGGCAAAAAACTCGCCGGTACTTCCCATCACGACAATTCCGTCAATACCGCCCTGAATCAAGTGCTCGTAAATCGCCTGATTACCTTTTACATCCAAATTTGCGTTTTCATCAAACGCTGTAACAACCGGGGTCAAAAATTGTGCCTTTTTCATGTTATTCGCTCCTTTTTATACGTAATTGCAAACTCGCGCAATTCCGATTTCCATATAGCCGAGAGATTCCGCTTTTGTCATTTTTCCATTGGCCGTGTCTACGGTAATTTCTAATAATTCATGACTTAATTGGTCTATTGTTTTATTCCCGTAAATCAGCGGGCTGGCGTCAAAATCGATATTGTCGATCATATTGGCGTAGGTCTCTTTATTGCCCGTTAATTTTATAACCGGAGCAATCGGATTTCCGCTCGGAGTGCCCTGTCCGGTCGTAAAGACAATGATTTGCGCGCCGCCGGCGACCATGGCCGCTACAGAAGAAGGATCATTACCTGGCGTATCCATAATGACCAATCCTCTTTCTTCAATTTGTTTTGCATAATCATAAACAGCGCTGATCATCCGATGGCCGCCCTTATGAATACAGCCTAATGATTTTTCCTCTAGAGTCGTAATTCCTCCGGCTTTATTTCCCGGAGAAGGATTTCCTTCCCTTACCTCTTCGCCTACCAGTTGTAACGCTTTTTCGTATCGGTGTACAATCTCCAATATTCTGTTCTTTACAGTTTCATTTTTTCCACGTTCTGCCAATAAATGTTCGGCACCAATAAATTCAGTAGTTTCGCTTAAGATAGAAGTTCCGCCAAGATCAACCAGGATATCACTTAACTTGCCTACCACCGGATTTGCCGCAAGACCCGATGTGGGATCAGAACCTCCACATTCAGTCCCGACAATTAAGTTTGAAATATCGCACTCTTCTCTCAATATTTTTCCAGCCTGCAATACCATTTCTTTGGCATAGCGAGCCGCTAAATCGATTGCTTTTAGCGTTCCGCCTGCTTCTTGGATAATCACTGTCTGCAACGGCTTATTCGTACGTTGTTTTATGGCTTCAACCACTAAATCCATCTGACAGTTTTCACACCCCAAAGACACGACCACGATACCGTAAATATTAGGGTTGGCGGCAAAACCGGCCATGACATCCATTGTAAATTGTTGATCAGAAGCAACTTGAGAACAACCGTTCTGATTATTAAAAGTTACCGTACCTTTTACTTGTTGCGATATAATTCTTGTTGTATCGGAAGCACAGACACTAGTGGGTAAAATTAAAACATGATTACGGATACCAATTCTGCCATCCGGTCGTTTGTATCCTAAAAAATTCATGATTACACCTTCTTATCCTAAATTTTCCCTTACGCTTTTAACGTTATGAACGTGAACATGTTGCCCTTGAGAAATTGCAATGGCTGCCAGTCCAATATGTTGCGCGTACTTCACAATTGGCGCATTCATATTAATGTCACAAGTCGCAAATTTATGATAAATAGGGATATTATCTGCCGCCTTCAAGCGAATTGTTTTTTGGGCTTCGTCCAGATAAACGATATCTTCTCCTTTCTTGATATTTTCAATGGCAACACCGACATTGTCTAATGGATCAACAATAATTCCGTTTTTCATTTTTCGCCCTCCTTTGTTCGTATATACGTAATGATTCTTATATACGTTTTATTTGTGTATATTATATCATTATATTTTGAAAATATCAATATTCAGTTTTTGTTATTTTATCATCAATAACAACTTGCCCGTATTAACAAAAGAGCTAAATAATTGAAATGAAATGACTAAAATGCTATACTAATAAAATATGATGTCGTATAATAATTGGGTGATACATGATGAATGTAACCGAACATAAACCAACAACCAGAGTGCTGGATATTCTACAGTTACTTTCACATTCAATAGACGGTTTTTCGCTAACCGAAATAGCCAATTTAATAAAAGTTCCTAAAAGCACGATTACTCCGATTATAAAAACATTATATAGTCGACACTTTATTACAATTAATGAAGCCACCGGAAAATATGTAGTAGGTCTTAATTCTTTTATCATCGGCTCCGCCTACCTAAGAGATATGGATATTCTTTCTTTAATACAACCGGAAATGAAAAAAATAGTAATGAAAACTTCAGAAACTTGCCAACTGGGAATATTAATAGATAGCGAAGTACTCTATTTGGAAAAAGAAGATTCCCCTTTTCCAATACGTCTAATTTCTTTTGTCGGAAAACGACTGCCAGCCTACTGTACCGCCATTGGAAAAGCTCTATTAAGCGATTATTCAAAAGAAAAAATTGCTCTTCTCTATCCCAAAGGATTGGCTCCTATAACACCAAAAACTGTAACTAATATAGATATACTGTGTAGCCAATTAGCAGCTATACGTAAAACAAAAATTGCAATAGAACGCGAAGAAGCCTCCGAAAACTTGAACTGTTTTGCAACACCGTTAAAATATAACAGTAAAATTATTGCAGCAATTAGCGTCAGCATTCCTACCTTTCGGCTTAACAAAGAAAAAGAACAAGTAATCATTGATCAATTGTTACTTTCCAAGAAAAATCTTGAAGACATATTTATTAACCTAAAAATTGATGAAATAAAACTTTCCGATATTTGACCATCCGTATAATCCCTTTCAGTCAGCCCTTAAGAGGGCTTTTCTTATGACTTTTTTACTGTTTCACATTGCCCCCAAAAAATCAGGATAACGGCGTAACTTCACCCATAATTTTCCTATCGTTTTACTAAGATTAGGCAGCCTACCTAAAGCTACAGCGTCAAAAAAGTCGTTACCTTGACACGAGTCAATTGGTAACGACTTTTAACGCTTACAAAATAAACACTATCTTTGGTGAAATCTCAAAAAAGGCCCATCCCCTGGCATAATCGCCAAAAGATGGGCCTTTAGGGGGATTACCGTAGATGAATAAAAAGGAGGAGTGAAGGAGTTAGGAACGTTATCCCGTTACCTAATAAGCTTAGAATAGCTACTACTTGCTGCTAATAATTTTAGATCTAATTGTATCTTCCAGAATATTAGCGAACGAAGTGACTTCCTTCCTTTTTAACCCTTCCTTGGGTGTTTGCGAATCCTGCTTATAATTATTAAAAATAGGTTGTACACGCGCGACTTTCAAAATCATATTCATCACCATCTTTGCTGTCAGCAGGACTTATTTCCTATATTATCGATATATATTAAGAAAAACTTAACAAAAATTTTTTTATCGCAAAATAAAAATAGGCTTTTGAACGATACCTTTGAAAGAAAAGGGCACTTAAAAGCCCCCAACCGGAATAAACCGATTGGGCCTTGATATCGTTTCAAAAATCCATTTAATTTAAGAACATCGCGAATACATCTATCTCAATCTGTTTAACTATCTCATCATGCCGCTGGTTTTCTAGCCACACTCTATCATTCCAATCC
Organism: Pelorhabdus rhamnosifermentans; assembly: GCF_018835585.1. Taxonomy (NCBI): domain Bacteria; kingdom Bacillati; phylum Bacillota; class Negativicutes; order Selenomonadales; family Sporomusaceae; genus Pelorhabdus; species Pelorhabdus rhamnosifermentans. The sequence continues at coordinate 34,642 of NZ_JAHGVE010000028.1, read as the reverse complement.
TGCCACGACTCATCCTCACGACGTTGCAACTCTCGCTCATGCCGTTCCATTTCTAATTCATTCCGATATTGACGTTCATTGTCCTGACGCGCATACCGCTCATGCCTTTCGTTTTCCTGGCGCTGCCGTTCATGCCATCCTCTATCACTCTCATGATCATGTCGCTGCATCTCCTGCTCATGCCGCTGCTTTTCATGAAACTGCTGTTCATTATGTTGCTGCTGCCAATCATCTCTCGGCGACGCTTGTGTGACGGTTGCGCTAAATCCGAATTGCATAACACCTGCCAGCAGCGAGTAAGCAATTATTTTCTTTGCTATACTTTTCATAAAAAATTCCACCTTTATTATATTTTATATTGATTGGTCTCTATGTAATTTTTCGGAGAATCTATTTAGATTTTCTCAATTGCATCTCCTTATGTAAACAATACTATGGAAATATGACAAAATTATGACTGTCTGGTCATTTTTTATAAAAAAAATAAAAAACATCTCTTAGCCCAGCTAGCCAAGAGATGAAGTATCTTATCAATTCCTATTAAGATTCCGCCAAATTACGCCAAATATTGAATATATACTATCAGCCATCATTTACATGTACATTAGGAGCACGAAAGTACATCTCATTCTCCATAGACACGAAACTAGCCGGTGTATTCATAAGCACTTGACTGGGAGCACGAAGAACTACTTTTTTCTTGGACTTAAGTATGATTTCTTCTTTTGCTTCCATTACAATTCCCTTATGGCTGGATATATTTACGCCTTTTTCATCATCCAGGGTAAGTATCAGATCGTCACGGCCAGCCGTGATATATATGCCGTCAGGAGTAATTTTTAGTTCCTGACCATATTCCGTCCCCAAAAATCGATCATTGGGATCACTTGTATCTTCACAACTTGCCCCGTTTGTTCGTACACAGCCAGTAATAATAGCATCCTGCTCTCTTAGTCCCGGTATGTAGAGACTAGCGTTGGTGTTCAATTGCGGCATAAGATACATCATATCGGTAGTGGGCGGTACAAAGGAATACCAGTAGGCTTCATCTGGATTTTGTTCTTTGTCAATATTCAGGTGCAGCTTAATGGACTGATCTTGTAAATCAAGCACAGTTCCTTCTAGGCTTACGCCTTGTATATTGCTATTGTAAATGGGATTTTGTCTGAGTGTCATTTTACGCACCAATGTGGCACGATAAACTACTAATCCCTGTATTAGTTCAATGATTACAGCCCCCACATACATTTCATTGTCCAAAAAGGTAACTTGATCACCAATATTTAGTTCATCATGGCTTTCCACTACATAATAAGCATATTCATTGGAATTAAGCTTAGAATTGCAGCTAACATCCTCATAAAATGCTTTAATATTTTTGCCTGTCGTGTACGCTATATCTTTGGATAATGTTATGGCTTTTCCTTTGGGATAGCCGAAAGAAAAGATTCGATCTTCCACCGTACCGTCGGCTGCAATCACTGTCTCCATTAAAGATGCCATCCGTTTAATAAACTGCCAGTCCGTCTCCTGATATTGAATAATCGGACCATTAATCGCCGCTTTATCGGCTGTAAGTTCGAAGCTTTTACCCGAATAGTCCTGCGTCACTATTTGCACGATATCAGAATAATTTAGATTGGTATTTTGAAAGGAGCGGCTTTTTTTCTCCTCGTCCATGATAGAACTCTCGGAAAGCGCTGACGCCTGCAAGTTATACAAACCAGCCTTAACGCTGATATCGACATCCTTTAGCCGTCCTGTAAAAATCGCCTTGGTATTATTTCCATCGATAATAATCACTTTGATTTGATCTGTTACTGTTTCCTGAAGACCTGCACGTTTGCCTGATTCTTCGCTAATTAATGCAGTAAGCTGTAGTTCTCCATGCTGATTTAACTTGTTCGTTATCTTAAGATCATAAATAGACTGAATTTCCCATGGACTGATTACTTTTATTTTGTCATAGCTAATTGCCGCCATTACTTCACCGCCTATTGGTTGGTTTTGCAGTCTGCTGTTTTAGCAAATTATTGATATTGATGTTGTATCTTCTTCTGATAATCTCTCTATAAAAGTCCATGATTGCACACCCCAGAGATATGCAAAACATTATGTAGCTACACACTATGACTATTAAAGTTCTCACTTCACCACTTAAAATTTGGGTTTCAATGATACCAATTATTACAGTAAGCGGGCCGACAACACCAATGAAAGGTGCCAGCTTCGTATCATCCCGACTATCTTGTCCACTTAATATCTTTTTTGCCCTTCTTTTTACAAAATAGATACCGCTAGGTATGCTAACCAGCAGCATTGCAATAAAAACAATAAAGCTATACAGCAGGTTAAACTGACTAAGTCCCAATGCTATTAGCATAAAACACAAAGACAGTAAAAACCCTACCACACCAAGATATATGAAAAAAAATTCACCATTTTCTTTTATCATGTCCCCCCAAATGACTATGCTCATAAAAATAACTAATGCGCAGGGAACTGAAATTCCCAAGCCTATATTGGTATAATTAGCCAGACAGGCAAATGCCTCCATAACAAATAGCGCAAAATACATATCTCCAAATTTTTCGCCGGTAACATCCAAAAATTTATATACAAGATTTATTTTATCTTTTTCCATATTATTCTCCCATTATCTACACGACGTTATAGTCTTAATTCCATTTTTATCTACTGTAGTTCTGTTCCAGCTTTCCTTCATAGTCTTTAGAGCATCGTTTGCTCCTTGTTTCTTTTAAAATTTTCCTCCCTGAATATTAAATTTTAGCTTCGCAAGTTTCAACATCCATTTCGCCAGGCAACTCGCTATTTAATTCATTTATATTTATCTTAGTTATGTAATCTAAATTAAGAAAAAGCACGGTAACTGCAACAGTAAAAAATGCATCGATAATGTTCTCAACAGTTTCACAAATAATGAAAAATACCGAAAAAATAGCAGGCCATATCTTAAGCAGCCAATCAGGCAGTATATCAAACAACCAATCAGGCAACATATCCAGACCCAGACAACTCTCGGAAAACATATTACACAGCGTACCTAATAGATATTCTTTTACACAGCTTATAACAATAGTTGCTATTATAATAGCGACTATTATCTCAAAGGTTCTCCACCATCGTTCTTTGACTAAAGCTTTACTATAATCTAAAACCTTAATTCCGCTAATACCACGCAAAGCAACTATTTGCGTAACAAAATAGTAGTATATAAACCATATAATTCCTGGTACTATCAGCAGTAGCGTCCATCCCAGTATTCTTAGGCCAGCTGATAAATTCGTCACTACACACTTATTCCAACTTGCAAAACTTTGACTTAGAGCTGTCTTCCAGTCAACATCCTCATTTTTTACGGCTTTCTCGACAATAATGGCAATGCCCATGCAAGCAATAACACCAATGAACATTTCTAAATTCATTACAAATTTCATATAGGATTCGACTTTTTCTACATTCATCAAAATAAAAAACTCAATAATATTAGTAGGAATATATACTATCAGCGTAATTATGAGAATTGCTCTAAACCGCTGACAATAAACTGACCAGGCCGTTGATAAGACGCTAAGTAAACCAAATTCTCTTTCTTGTAGTTCATTAAACATTCTAATACCTCTTTATATTTTTTTATTAAAATCGGATAAACAAAAATCTGCCCCAAAGTCAAGCTTTTACATCAGCCATCATTTACATGTACATTAGGAGCACGAAAGTACATCTCATTCTCCATAGACACAAAACTAGCAGGATTAATTTTTAATCGATCATTGGGAACTTGTATCTTCCCTAATTGCTGCCAGAACATGATTGATATTGATGTCATATCTTCTTTTGATAATTTTTTATATGAAGTCAGAACTTACCGATTCTTGCCTTCTTTTACTTACTGTCATTGCTTCACTGCTGTTTTACCTTTGCTTTAGCCTTTTGCTCTAGTAATTCATCGATATGGTATCTTCTTCTGATAATGTGTTTGTAAAATCTCTCAATAGCAGCATACAGACAACCACACGCAACAAAAATACCCGCCACTATTGCAACAATAGCATTTGTATTCTGACTTAACCACCTTCTGGTGACACAACCAGTTGCTACAGCAAGCGAACCTGCAGCGCTATAGCAACTCATAGGTAAATTAATTCGCGGTTTAGCTTTTCCACTTAGTATTCTTTGCGCATTTCTTCTTACAAGCCATATAGCTGCTGGCACAGACAGCAATAATATACCGATACCAATCGCCAACCCCTGAAAGAAATCAGCATGAACTATATACAATACTAATAATATTGAACATAAAGACCATAAGCTCATTCCTACCCCCATATATAAAAATAGATTCTTCCCCCTCACTCGTATTATTTCTCCCCAAATCAACATACTAAAAAAGATTATAACTGCAATGATAATACCCCCATTGCCTACATAGCCAGGATAAAATCCCCAACACATTAATTCAAATACGAATAAAGGAAAATAAATATAGCGCACTTTTTTTGCATCTACTTGAATATTTAAGTACTTACGGACTTTCTTTATTTCGTAGTTTTCCATAATAATCTCCAATTAACTGAAGCACTTTATCTGTTTTAGCAAATAAGAGCTGGACAAGGAAATCTTGGCGGACTATTCCAGCTTCCGTTGAAATTATAAATTTTTTTTCAACGTTTTTTACATTCTTCTATCATTGCTTCACCGCGGATTTTATCTTTGCATTAGCCTTTTGTTCTAGCAATTCATCGATATGGTACCTTCTTCTAATGATGTGTTTGTAAAAGTAAATTATGGACACATACTGAAACATATAAGCCAAAATTGCAAAACATACTATTATTCCAAAATTTATCAAACCCGGACATAAAATTTTCACAAAAATAATGCCAATTAAATAACCAAGTGCACCACATGCTTTATAATAAGATTTCGATAACTTCGTATAAGCACAGCTGCCCTTTACATTTAAAACTTTCCTTGCATTCTTTTTTACAATATATATATTAGCGGGCATACTAAATAGCATAATTATAATAAATGCGATACATCCATGCAGTAAATCAATGTAACTCGCTCCCAATGCTACTAATATAAAAGATAACGACCACAATCCAGACCCTATTCCAAGATACAGAAATAGCGACTTACTATTTTTACTTATGTTCACGCCCCAAATAAACATAACAATAAAAATAACCACTGCAAATGAAAATGTAGTCAAAAAACTTATCCTCTCAGCAAAAACAAAACAGCTCATTGCTTCAAATGCTAATAGTGGAAATGCAATTTTATTTATTTTCTCCCCTTCAGTATCAATATCCAAATATTGAAATACACTATTTACTTCATTACTTTCCATATCATTCTCCTATTATCTAAAAGTTCTTATATTGGGAGTTCCATCTTGACTAGGTTTATTCCAGCTTTCCTCCATATTCTCAAGCCCCTGTTTTGCATAGCCTTGTAAATATGCTCTCGGTGTTTTACCTTTAATATCTATACCATCAAGTAACCAAGCAGCACCAATCCCTACAACAACACCCGCTGCCGTGCCAATCGGCCCTCCAATACTCCCAGCTGCTGCACAAAGTTCAATTGTACCCCACGCTAATGCCAAATCAGTCGAAAGCTCTGAAGCAAATTTATTTGTAGCATCTTTATTGGCACAAAATTCGTATTCACCTTTATCATTTTTATTCACATTAGTGTAAACATCCATTACTATAGTAGTCCCATAAGTGGCACGATTTGCCCACTTGCCAATTTTGCTGAGTTTTTCAGATGCACCCAAATCGTTCATACGACTGTCCATTTCCTCCAAACGTACTTTTCTCGAACGATTGGACCACTCATTAGTTTCTCTACTCTTGCCAAATAGTTCTTCCTGACTAGTCTGCTTCGTATATGCTATCTTCGCATCGCCAGCAGCCCCAGCAATACTTAACACAGCCGGCACATTATTAGACAACTGCGGAACGCCATCATCATTTTTCCAAAACGATCTATAGGCCATCGCCGATAGCGAGTTGTCATCGGCTGGATTGCCAATGGGGTTAGCTCCGTTACTGGCAGCAATAATCTCATCCCAGTCTATATTACCATTTGTACCTGCAGTGGAATTCTGTCCATCATCTTTGATGGTAATACACCCGCCCCAATAGCATCCTAAAAAGGAATCCATAATCAAGCCAGAGCAAGGACCAATTTTTGCATCACGCTGTGTTTCTTCCCATTGGAACGATAACAACGGTTTGCAAGTACCGAGAATTTGGCAAGTGCCAAAAGGCATTACGTTAACTCCGGCAACACAATCCCGCTCATTTAATATCGGCTTGTTCATAAAGTACATCCCATGGTCCTGCGGCAATTGAAGTCGAGTTAATTTCCCCCCTCTATTACAGCGCACTCCTGCCCCTTCGACAATATAGCTCTTGGCCATCTTTACGCCACTCCTTTTTTCGACCTCTATGCAAAAACACTATTTCTCCGTTCAAAGCCTCAATCAGGTTATAGACAGTAGCTTTTTGCTTCATTCCAGCTCAACCCTATGCATTTTAATGCCGCGAAATCTTCTCCGCATCATGCTCTCTGCCGCATCAAGACGAGCAATGATGATTGTTTCATGGCTGTGTCTGACTTTAAATACGGCTTGCTTAGGTATCTCGGCTCTTTTTAATACCAATTTTTTAACTACACTTTTGTCAGGCGTCATAATGCTTTGGTCTGAAATACAATCAACGCCTGGAAAAATAGGCAAGTAATAAAGTAACTGCACTTTTTTTGCCGAGTTCAATAACAGCACCTTTTTGCAGACTAGCTTTGGCACATAAAGTTTGACAGTGTCTTTCAGTAAGCGTGATAAAAGAAATAGCTGACGGTCGAGCAGATCAAGGGAATCAAGCTTATCATGATTGGCTAACTTAAATACGGTGATTTCAGCAATCTTATCAGCATCTTCCGGCGTGACATATCGACGTTGTATCTGTTTAATGACATCAAGAATAATCGGGGCATTTAAATAGTCCTTATCCTGCCTTAAGCGAAAATATTCCATAATATGTTCCTTGTCTCCAATCTTATTGGGGGTTAAGATGTTTAAGTTCCTTCATATATTAAGACATTCGAATCCCAATATTCTCCCATAACAATTTTGAAGTTGTCTATTTTCTGCAGTGTATCATATTCCGGAATTTTAATCGCCTCACCAATGGCTAATTGAGTAATCGTAGCGGCAGCCGCATGATATTGCTCTGCCATATTAAGTTTTACATCTTCCAAATGAAAGGGACGAACCTTATTGGCATGCATGCCGGTTTTAACTGCTGCAGCTAAGCCTTCCAGTCGCTTTCTTAGATACTGCCATACAAAATCCATTTTATAACTGGCGCAGCATTCAACCTGATCGAAAAACATCTTTTCGTCATATAGATTGACCCGGTATTCCCAAATATTGTCCATCATATTTGTACGCAAAAAGGATATACAGATGACTGCAGCCGGACCTTTGATTCCTTGCGCTTGCTGTGTGATTGCCTGAGAGCATACTTGCCTGATAGCAGCGGACAGCTCTCCTACTATATTTTTCTTATTGTCAGATAAGGCTAGATTCATCGCGGCAAAGTCTTCTTCCACCCAACCTTCGGTTTGCGTTTTTATAAAATCTTGTACTATTTTCTCGTGGTTCATTTCTGCACGTTCACCTTTGCTCCTCTGAGAAAGATATCTTGTTTCAGGTTAATTTCACCAGCTCCTTGTTGAATACTAACTTCTTCCATGCCGCTTACTGTTATTTTGCTAGTTTTGCTAGTGATTTCGATATCTTCCTCGGCTTCCAGTGTAATTTTCTTATCGCTTTTAATGTTTACGCCGCCATCGTCCGTCAAGGTCATAAGCAATTGATCATTGGCGATGATTTCGATGCCGCCGGGATTAAGGATTACTTGTTTTCCATATACGTTACTGAGAATCTTGCTGTCAGGGTCTTCCCGTTTACCCCGCTTTGAAGGAGTCAGATTGACCGAACTTGCTGCAACAGCCTCTTCTTCTTTGCTGCAGGGAAAGTAAATTCTTACATTATCGCCTACCTCAGGCATGCAGTACCAACCACTGCCGTCAGGCGAAGAGTAAATCGTTGTGTATGAGAAAAACCAGGTTGTCCCCTCATCCCATTCATTGTCAATGGCAGTGATATGCGCTTTTACTTGGTCTTTCGTTACTTCTTTTACTACCCCGTGCAAGGAAATACCGCTAAGCTTGGTGTTGTATAAATCATCCTGCATCAAGCCTTGTTTTGCTGACAGGGTATAAGTGTTGTTTACAGCCCCTTTTTCCATGGTGGTATGGATGGCTCTTATATACCAGTTCAATCCTAAAAAGGTCACTTTTTGTCCAAGCTGCAGAATATCTAATGATTTGGCTTCACAATAGGTGAAGTCATTTTCACTAAATGCAGCACCACTGTTTTTTCGATTGTTTTTGCTGGCTACTGCGTATTCTTTAGTATTGCGGCAAATGATATAGTCTGACACATTTAGCTCTGGCCCTGCAGCTTCTTGCTTTTGATCGCTATTATCCTGACTGTTGTCGCGATTAGCATTTTGCCGGGGCTCAGGCGGCAGACCAAAATAAACTTTGGGACTGTCAAAGGTAATATCCGGTGTCAGTCCGATATTGAAATGAGACGCAAGTCTTTTTAGAAACTGCCATTCCGTCTCTTGATACTGAACAATAAGCCGTCCCGTAGTTTGTTGATCCTCATTCCCTTCCGCCTTCACTACATCGTCTTTAAGATTAGGTACATATTCACGAGCTGAGGTGTTAATCCGTTCAAAAATATAACTGTAGGGTTCCTGATGACGTTGAAAAGAACGACTGTGTTTTATGACGTCCAACTGATAACTAAAACTAACAGCTTCAATATCAAGGTGCTTTAATCCCGCCAGGGTCCTTTGGCTTATATCGGTAACCAATCCTTTAAACAGAATCTTTTCTGTTCCCGTACCGTCAAGATATTCCAATGTCACGGGAGTATTTTCGGTAGTCGTTTGTACATAGTCCTGGTTTGCGCCTGCTATGATATCCGGTAATGTCCCACTGATATGCAGTTTGGCATGTTCGTTAATCTCTTGCGTAATTTCCAATGCTAGGATGTCTTTGAATGAATAGGGAGAAAAACGTATACTGTGCCAATTAATGGCTTTACCTGCACTCGCCAATGCCGCCTCAGCCTGCTGTTGATAGTTTTCCACTATATACCGCCTCCTGACGGCTCGTTCTTATAAGCTAGTGCTGTTTGGGGACTTACGCGCACGGATTTCATTATTTGCTGTGCTAAGGGCCGCCACGCAGCATAATCATCAAACTGGCAGCTGAAGATTCCCATCATTACGTTACCGTCCATTTCCAAAAAGAATCTGAGCTGGTATAAAGGTTGACCAAGAGTCGGGCTTTTGAATTCTATAAAACCGACTGTTTTTTCTTCAACAGTTTCAACTCCGTCTTCAATAAATAGATAGCAAGGGTTTAGTTTTCTAAGAATAGCTTTTACGCCATCTTTTACTTCCAGAATGTCGTTATCCTCAATACCATTAGGAATACAACTTAAGGTAATATTGATACCGCCTGTGCTATCTGTTTTGATAACTTGAGGCCGATCCTCTGATGGGTACTTGATCCGGGCAAATTCCGGCGACATATCTTCAAATACCATAGGCATATAAATTTTTAACTGATCATCAAAAAAAGAGCGTTCTTCAAATTCATAATATTGATTATTCACTGTTACACCTTCATAAATGTTTTGATTTGAAAGCGCTTCTTGTTCTTCAATTTGATTAATTACTCTACGGATTTGTTCATCCACATATTCGGCTATATTTTCTACCTCCCCACTTTTTAGTCTATCAACACCCGTCGGCCGCTGTTTCGTCTTGGAGCAGTGGCCATATCTTTGCCCTGCCTGATATCACTTAGGATTGCAGCAAGATGCCTGTGCATATCCTGATGGGTGCTGTCTTTGGCTACTATGCCTAATCTTGCTGAGATATAAGCCGTAATGAACATACGGGCTACCGGTTCTCCTCCTGCGCATTGGCTGATAAAAGCATAGTCAAAGGGCTGCAACAACTTGTTTTCCAGGGCTTCCTGGGCAAATCGCCTGGTGATGACAGGTGACAGCGTCTGTTCATAAGGGGCAGCATAACGCACATAAATTATGTTGACCGTATCATATTCAGTAGCCAAGTCGGCAAAGTTTTGATAGTCATCGCGCAGTCTAGCTCCCTGTTTTAGCTTAAAGCGGCAAAGTTCCAGCTCATTTTCGGCCAGCTTTGTTCCCGGCTGCAACATCATGTCGCCTTGACTCACGATAGTTTCATTGTTTTCTTTTTCTTTTTTGAAACAAATTTTTAAGATAGCATCCTGACCTGTAGCAGTATAAGGGATATTGATGCTCTCATTCATCATATAGATTTTTCCTAAATAGCGAACCAAGCCGGGTTCTATCGTAATAGTATCGCTGTTGATGACCAGCTGACAGCCAGCCATGAGGCCATCCGTGTAGCCTCGATATAATATGTCAACATAGTCGCGGGGATAGTCCCGCAGCAAGTTAAGCGTCTCGTGTTTTAACACCCGTCCGGCGGTGAATTTCGGATATGTATCTATAAACATGTTCTACTCCTCAGTATTTTAGCAACGCATTTCTTTTACATGCTTTACTATTTATTTCAAGCCATCAAAGAAGTTGTTTTCCCACAAATCATTCTCAAAAGTAAACAATTCTTCCCGGCCCAACTGCAAGGTGCCCTGTTGGCGCAATACCGGCACTACTACAAAGCCCCAGAGCTTTTCTTTATACCAGACAAAGTACTTCACTTCATTTTCAATAATGTTATCTGTTTCATCCTGGATAATGTTGTCCCCGTATTGAGCCTGAATCTCTTCATATGTTACAAGCTTAAAATCCTCGCGGCGGTTTTCATAGACATAGGTATAGCATTCTTCACCGGTTAGGTTCTTAAGGGTTAATTTCAAAGCCACCCCTTCAACGAAGCGGGAGATATTCCCGCTGAGATTGCCGTCTCTGGCAATAAGAATTTTTTCTTCACCGATGTGGGTGTTAGCCGTAACGATATAGGGTAGTATGGCCGGACGCTGGCGCATGGTGACTTCAGCGTAACCGCCTTTTTTGGCTTTAAGATATTTGATGGCACCCCTTAGACAGGAGAGCTTTAGTTCTGGCCCGTCAATACCTTCTCGTCCTCCGAATTCAATAACCCGGCCGGGAATGAATTCTTTAAGAGCCTCTTTAAACAGCCCGATTTTACAGGATTGACCAGTAAGCTTTATGACACTATAGTCATTTAACTCACCGGTATTATAGGATTCTTCAATAAACTTGCGGACAATTTCATAGATATCGGCTTTTAATAATAGGCCAATGTCATACAGAGTAAAACTGAGTAAAGGGATATCCCGCAAGGTTTTTAGCTCGTCGCCTTCCATAACTGATATGCGCCAGCGGCCGGGAGCAATGATTTTCTCGCCGCTTCTGAGATTTTCTTGTTCTTGGCTGTCAATGACAATTCGCTGATAGCGCTGCCTGGCAAATAGTTCAGTTTTGATGTCTTCAGCCAGCTGGAACAGGAAATAGAAGTTATTTTTGACTTTAAAATATTCTTTGGAGCTGCCGCATTCGTAATTTTTAAACCGGGTAGGAATATAGCTTTCCGTCTGCTCATAAGTGCCGTCCAATATTTTATATACAGCCTTGATACCGACCTGGTCCACTTCACGGTAAATGTCACCATCAAACGCCGCCAAGATCTCCCGGGACTTAGCAGCTGTACCGCCTGTGAGATTTTCCGCTATCATGATCTTGATGAGCTGCATAATGCGGAAGGTGAGGTTGTTGCCGCCAAAATCCGTATCACCGTTTTCATAGGTAGTTTCAATGTCAATCTTATAGGAAACCCGTCGGCTTTCAATACTGAACACACACGAGGAGAGATCGGTAGTACCGCCGCCGCAGTCAATAACCAGAGCCTTATGCTCTTCTTTATCCATAGGACGCCCGGCATTTTTTTCCAAAAAGTTCGAAATCGTGTTAAAGAGAACAGCCGCACCTTCATCAAGCATGTTTTCTGTTTCCAGATTCCAAGCTGATAAAATATCACCGAATAGATCTAAAAACCGCTGTTTCTCTTTAACCGGCGAGGAAACATGTAAGGTTTTAAAGCGGCATTTAAAGCGCTGTTGAGCAATGGCAATGACATGTTCCAAAAAGACTTTGATAATTTCCTTGCGTTTCTTGAAAATCCGTCGTCCTTTACGATCCGTGATTTCCTCCATACGGTCATAGTCACGAATCCAGCGTTTAATATCAAAAAATACGCAGAAACCTTCATGAATATAATTAGCCCGAGCTAATTTTAACGCTTGATGGCCAAATACATATTCTATATCGTCAGCGTCATCATCTGAAATGTCCCATATTCCTACTACCGATGGGATAAGCGGGGTAAGGATTTCCCCTTCGTCCGTGTCGCAAAATACTTCCACAAGGTTGATAGCATCGGATTTTAAAAGATTTTCTTCCGCCCCGCCTTTATCAATGGCGTCATATAGCTCACGGTCAATATAGAGCCCGGCAGTCGTATTGGTGGTGCCAAAATCGATGGCCAGCGGCTGGGCTGTTTCAATCGGCTGCTTTACTTCCAAGTTTAAAAGCGGCAGTTTATAGCATTTCATGTTCTTCGGCAAGAGCAGATTTTCATCATAATAGACGTTATATAAAATTTCTGACTCCCGTTTGGCAAAATACAGCAGGCTATAATTCTTGTTCTGGAACTCTTTGACCGGCAGTCCGCCCTTACGGGTCAAATAAAAACGCCCGGGGATATTGCCATCAGCAATCAAGTTAAATACTGCACATAATTCTTTATTGCCACTGACCAGGAGTACATTCGATTCTTCCAGAACCTTAGGGGCATTCACAACATAACGGTCATATTTATCCGTATCCAGTCCTTCATAAATAACAATTTTTGAGGGATTCTGGATCGATTTGTTGTTTTCCATATAGGTATCAATACGCCCGATGAATTGTTCCAGCCGTTCCTGTCCGCTAGGCGAATATTCGGTGATCAACATATTTTCCCTGGCACCCCGGTAGCGCATAATAAGTTCAATGAGCTCATAACGGTCCAAGGTTGCCAGCCTGCTTTCCACCAGCTTTTCCTTGATGCAGATTTCTCTAAGCTGGTGAGTGGTCATCAGTTTTAACTCTCTGCGGACATATTCCTTGTTGGCAGCAGGCTTGGACTCTTTCATATTGTTTTTGTATAGTTTGTAAGTATATGTAGCCATGTTCTTCTCCTCTATCTAATAGATAACAATATGATCAATACGCATGGTGGAATCATAACCAATCAGACCGAAATGATCCTGCCAATACAAGCGGTACTTAAAACCTAACGGCAAAAATAGCGCTAGCAGCGTGTCAATCTTTTGCCTGTTACTTTTTGTTTGAGCTGTTCCCAGATAAATGAGAATTTCAGGGATATCTTCACTTCGGTAATAGATAATGCTGCTGGTAAATATGCTGCGCACCACCTGCTTAAACAGGTGCAGGGTGCTTTCAGTCCGGTACAAAGTAATCAGGCTGTGAACCACCCGTTCAAGTTCTTCTATAGTAAAGGCCGATATGCTGTCTTGAATGGCTTCACCAAACACACCGTTTTGAATATCCTGACAGATAAATCGGCCGTAGTACTCACGCTTATTGAATCCCTGCTGGCAATCAAGAAACAGTAAAAAGTGAGTGATAATATCAAACAAAACGTCCCGCAGTTCCTCGTGTTCAGCAAAATTAGCATCTAAAAGTTCTTGGAAAATATCGGAGAAGCGATAATAAGGGTTTATTTCCACTCTTAGAGGTGCCGTTAAATGGGTGACATTGATGTCATCAAAGGCTATCTCCATATAGGGACTATAATGGCTGGCGGGAAGAAAAGTAATATTATCAGATTTTATACCTTGTAAGCAGGCTTTGATGGCCGTATCCCAGATATAATTCATAGCAGTATTCCCTCACACTTATAGTCAGGATAATGGCGCTGGACTTCCGAGACTACAAAACTCATCACATCATAAATAAGAAAGTTGTCCTTATCCGTAGTGGTAAAATAACAAACTAGTTTACGCTGATAGTCAGCGCGGCGAATTTCATCCATGATAAAAAAGTTCATTTCATAGCTCTCACATGCAGCTGCTGTTGCTAAATCCCGGGGTACCAGTTCAATATGGTCGAGCTCCAGACCTTCGGCAGCAACAAAAGAAGCCACCAGCCGTCTTAACTCTGCTTCAGTACGAATGATCCTGCGACTTCGCTGGGATAAAAGTTCGGTAAACGCCTGATGTTTAGCGTTCGATACTAGGGGATAGTCCAGCTGCTCACCCTTTACTGACGCCGGATGGATAATCATCATGACCGTCCAAGTATTTTGGCTGTCAGCCGGAGCTGTAATAATCAGAGCATGCTCTGTACGATGGCTATAGCAAATTGGATCGTTTTGAAAAACAGTCAAATACCCGTGTTGGGCCCCACTACCGTCTAAGTTCACAATATGTTCAAAATTAATTTTATCGCCGCAAGGAATCGGAAACCCATTACTCCTAAGCTCTAAAGTTTCTACGTTCCATAAGGGCACCACATCATATTGAACATAAGGCCCAAATTCAGCAAAATCTACTACCACCTTTTTAATGCTCTCGCACTGTTCCGGCAGCTGCTCGCAGCTCTCCAGCACGATTTGGGCAAACCGAAAGATATAAGGATGATTCATGGTTTTCCAGGGAATCTCGTTGTTTAAAAAAGTTTCATATAATTTTTCTATCTGGTTCAAATAGCTTCGGTCCTGACGGATAGTAAAGGCAGCTGGTGTGCTGCCTTTGTCCGTAATAATATGGCCCTGGAAAACTCGATTGCCCGTAAATATTTGCTGCAGCTTAGGGTAAGGGCAGCTAAAAAAAACTTTCGTTAGGGGAAAAGGCTGCCTAGCAAGCACAGCTTCCCTGATACTTGCCAAATTATACTGTTTCTCTGCCAAATCCTCAGACTGCATAGGCCGCAGGAAATCATGCACAGGATCAAAATTACGCCGCAAAACTGCTGTAGTATAAATATCATAGCAATGAGGAACCGCTTCCATTTCAGCAAATACTCTTTCTTCTAATTGCCCATACATTGTGCTGCTATGATCATATAATTGCAGAAATACTTCATTCAGTACACTTTTTAATATCAATCGGTCTTCTAAATTGCTGATACCCTTGAGCTTTGCAGCGATTTGATCTTTCACGATATGACCCCTCTCAGCTTGGCTTATACTGCGCCTTTAGACAATTTGTGCAGCAATTTTATTTTTTCATTCACTCCGTCTTTTTCGGTTTTCAAGCCCAGATTGTTATAGATGTCCCCGGCCAGCATATATAAATATTTGGCGTTCGCATAATCACCGGCCTGAGTTTTGCTATCACCATCAGCAACATAGGTCGCCGCCTTACTTTTTTGTTGTTCAAAAGCAGTATGTTTCTGATCCAGGCTATCAATTTTTCTTTGCACCATAGATACATTGTTGGCTAAGCCGACGCTGCTGTAGTCCTGAATCGCATAATAATACGCTGTTTTAGCATCATCGAACTGGCTTTGGGCCACAGCTAAATCCCCTTCTCTTTCCTTCTCCATGCCTTGATTCTGCATATCAAATGTTTGGGCATTTTGCTTTCTGGCATTTAGATTCGTCATCTTAGACTGCACTAAGGCCGCTTTTTCTTTGTTGCCGCTTTGATTATAGAGGTCTAGGGCTAAAGAGTATTGTTCCATAGCACCGTCATAGTCCTCCCGGCCATTCATCAGTTGATCGCCTTCGGCTTCATACCTCGCGCCCTCTTGCGATACGTTTTCCATGAGAGACGCTTTTTGAGCATCCGTCATTTTACTTTCAATAGCAGCAATCTTTTGTTGAATGACACCCGACTTATCTGATTTACCAGCCTGATCATAGATACCCGATGCCATCATCAGCATGGACACGGCTCCTTCATAGTTGCCTGCTCTGACCATACTGTTCGCTTGCTGTTCATACACCATGGCTTCTTGCTCTTTGGCTTGTGCACCACTGATTTTCAATTGCTCATCAATTTTTGCCAGTTTATCAGCGGCTTCTTTGCGACCTTCTTCATAATACAGTCTGGTGGCAATGACTTTGGCTTCCAGATAATCCAGATGGGCTCCGATGAGATCTTTTCTCTCCAGCTTACTGTCGCCACTCTGGATAAGTTCCGTCACCCTCATATAATCGGCAATTAAACTCTGCTGCTTCTGAATGTATTCGAGACCTAACTGGTCGGCAAAATACGAGGCAGTTAAGGCATCGGCATACTTTTGCACCGCTTTGGCAAATTCTTTTTGATGCAGAGCCGTATCAGCGTCAACAATCAATAGGGCTGTTTTATAATAGTTTTCAAAATTTTTCTGATCCTCAGGTAGTTTAAGGGCTTGGGCAATATCCAAGGCTGCCTTGTATTCATCAGCAGCGCGGACAAAATTTCCATTTTCACTGAGCATTTGCGCCTGCTTGAAATGTCCGTTCATTGTCGCAATCTTATCCTGCCGCTGCGCCTGAGAAATATGAGAAAATATTAAGAGGCCGGCAATAATGAGCAGCACAGGAATCGCTACGGCAATCATTCTTTTTATTAAAGCCTGGCGTCTGCCGGGATCCTTATAGACCCTGTCAATAAAAATAGCTGCCAGCGTATAATTCTCCAGTTTTTCCGGCTGTCCTGACAAAATAAGATCTTCAACATTATTTAATACTTGTTGCGGCTTTTTGGCATCCTCGATGGCATCAGCCATTTCTCCTTCATCTACATTTTCCCATATGCCCCGGGAAAGCAGGGTAATAATGTCTCCTTCTTCCAGTTTAATCGTTGCAGAAATTTCGGGATTAAACGCCTCTGGCTGGCCGAGATAGCAATACAAGTTATTCCGTTCTAAATGACTGGCCACCTTGTCTTTGGATATTTTCCCCTCAGCCACCAGATTACTGCTTAAGGAATGATCCTTCGTCTGATAAATGAGCGTTCCTTCCCGAAACAGCTGCAAACGGGTATTTCCGGCCATACCGTATACCATGCTCATATAGTCTGTGACAACTACAGTTACCGACGCCTTGAGCCGCATGGTTCTGCTCTGATCCAACAGTTCCTGGTTGGCCACCTTTAGCCAACTTTTAATGGCGCGTTTGCGCATGGATGGCTTGTCATTAAACTGCCTGATAATACTGGCTACAGCAATTTTCGCACTTTCTAATTCCAGATCATCATCAATTCCGTCAGCAATGACATAGCAAGCAAAATCGTCCATTTCCACGAAGGCAAAATAATCCCTGTTTTGCAGAGCGCTGCCTGCTTCCGATATAAAAGCAGTGTTGAATTTCGCGTTGATTTTTCTCATAGCAATCCTCCTGGTATTATACTTTTCAGCATCCGTTATACCGTAGTACAAATAAGCTGGCATTGTCTTTATTGGGCATAGTTTTTTCGTTAAAAGCTTCAATAATCCGCTCAGCCAAGTGCTGAGTTGAAGCCGGCTGCTTCACGATATTTTCTATTTCCACCCAGGTAAGGCAATGATACAGCCCGTCCGTCATGATCAAAATGATATCTTCCGGGACTAACGTAATTGCTTTTCCGCCTATCTCAATATTTTTAAAACCGTCGCGGCCTACATAATTGGCTTGTTTGTTGATTTTGCTAATGGCCAAGGCTTGTTCCCGGTCCAACAGCCCCTTGTTATAGCCCCTTAGCGCCGCAGTTTTCATCGTATGGCCTTCATTAACAGGAATAAGCTGCCCATCACGCAGCAAGGCAATTTTCATATCACCCACTGAGGCATAATACAGTAATCCTTGACTAATAAGTGCAGCAGCAGCCGCAGTTCCGCCCTTATTCCCCTGTAATCGTTCCAGTATTTCTCTGTTGCTTTGATTAAAGGCTTGGGTAAAAAAATAGGAACTATTCGTAGTAACATCTTCACTGGCAAACAGCCGCAAAAAAGTGCGCACGGTAACTTGCGCGGCGTTGTAGCCAGCTTGTCCCTTGCCGATGCCATCAGCCAGTAACGCTAAAATACCCCAGTCTTTTTCTGCCGCACCTCCGGCATCTTCTTGTACTTCCATACCGCCAATAGAATTTTCTTCGCCTATTTCTACGGCAGGAGGTTTCTCCACCGGCGGCTCATGAGACAGCTTATAGCGGTAAATCATGAGTCCAACCAACAGTAATAATACTGAACCCATTAAACTATATGTGCCGAATACTATCCACTCCATGGCCTATTCCTCTGCTTTTTCTTGCCATTCAAAACTTTCACCACAGAAGGGCATAAACAAAAATTTGCTGTTTCCTAATTCCACGATGTCATATTGCGCCAGTTCTTGCGGGGTATATACCGCTTCACCATTGAGATAAGCAATGCCGGAAGATTCACCAGGCAGCAGCACGGTATTGCGTTTCTTAGGGTCATATACAATGATGGCATGATTGCGGCGGGAAATCGCATTATCCCGGAGTATCTGAATATCCATATCATCGCCGCGCCCGATAAAGTTCTTACCCATACGGACTTTATAATCCAAGCCCCGCTGTGCGCCTTCCACACATACTAGCCAACCGCATACCGGTTCTATTTCTTCATAATATAAATCTTCTTCCAATTCTGCCTCTTGTGGTTCCATCTCCACTTTAGTTTTGGCAGCCGTTTCGATATTGCAGAACGGACAAACTGTCCCGTACCGCCTAGCACTAAACATGTGTCCATTTTGGCATCTAGTAAGACTCATTTTTATTGCTCCCTTCTACTTTATCAACAATCGTGTGTTAGCTATATATACAATATCGCCGCGGTCGAGCTTGCAGGGTTTATTGTCAGTAAGCCGGTAACGCGTGGTGTCATTGATTTTTTTGATGCTGATGCCCGCTGGCTTATGCAGGCCTTCCAGATACCAGTTGCCTGCAGCAAAATTCATCAGAGCATGCTCTTCATGAATTAAAGCATCATAAGCACTGTCGCTCAAATCTATGTCAACCTCTTTGTTCTTGGTGTTTTTGCCAATGATAAGCGATACCAGCCCCTCAAGATTCCACTCTTTCATATGGACTCCATGTTCATTGAGCATCGCAATCCCACTGATAATGCTTTTTATTTCCGGAGCAGCAGCCGGCGTCTCCTCCTGTTTTGCAGGTATCAATCGAATGGCATAATATAAACCAATACAAGCGAATACACCAAGTAAAACATACTGCTGCATTTCGTAAGTTTGGTAATATGCTAAAATAAAACCGCAAATGGCTACCGCCAGCAATACTATGCTGATGTCCACAGCCTTAAGACGTTTTATACGGCGGATCTCTTGTTCTTCCAATGAAATATACAAATCTTTTTCTTGAGTACCCAAAAAAATCAGCCCCATTACTTCTTTTTCGGTTTAAAAAAACCTTCGAATATGTCGGATGTATCTAAAGGATCTTTCGCTTGATGTTGATTACCGTGAAAATTGACACTTTTTGCTTTACTCTGCGGATCAAAACCAAAGTAATGTTCAAATTGTCTGGAGATATTGCTTACATCAAAACTGCTTTTGGCAAATTTCGGCTTTGGCCCTTGCTCTTTGCTAGGCTTCGGTTTCTTTTCAGCCGCAGCACCCTGCTTTCTATCGTATTCATGGCGCCGCTCGGTATTACTAAGTACAGCATAGGCTTCGTTCACGTCTTTAAAACGCTGTTCGGCCGTTTGGTTACCCTGATTCAAATCAGGATGATATTTTTTTGATAACCGGCGGTAATTTTTTTTAATTTCGCTAGGATCGGCGTTGCAGTTTACTTCTAAAACTTCATAAAAATCTTTCATTTTTTATGTCCTTACAATGTAGATTTTTGGAGCTGGTATAAAACGTAAAGGGGGCAAAGCCCCCTTACGCTTATTACTTAGGCTTGATAACCACCTTCGATGGTTAAATCCGTCAATTTGTCTTTTTTCTGTTTGAGAACAAGTTCAAACGTACCTGTACCTTCGGTATCACCAAAAGATTCCGTGTATACTACCACAAAAGCATTGGGGAAATAAAACTTTCTTACTATCTGATCAGCCGCCAGTACTTCTACAGTAGCCTTCCGATAGCAATCGGCTTTTTCCGCTGTTACTAACGACCATTTTCCCAGCTTTATGGTATCAGCGGCTGCCAATATCTTGCCGGAAACAGTAACCGTAGCCCCTAAATCAGTAGAACGGGCGTTAGAATCTACGGGTGTGTCCATACTAAATTTAACTGTTGTGATGCTGGCCACATCTAATTCAATGGCTTCGGCCCCTTCAATCTTTACCTTAAACCCCATAAATAGCCACTCCTTTCGTTAGTTGTTAGTCCTAAGCCGAATAACCGCCCTCAATTTTCACATCGGGAAGTTTATCTTTCTTTTGCTTCATGTGCAAATAGAAAGTACCTGTGCCCTCTTCAGTCCCAAAGTCCTCGGTGTAATCCACCACAAAAGCATTGGGCAGCTCGAACTTTCTTACCACTTGATCCGCGGCGATTACTTCAATTGTCAGCTTACGATAACAAGCAGCCTTCTCAGCTGTAACCAAAGACCATTTGCCCAACTTGATGGTTCCGTCGGCTTCTTCTCCTCCTACTGCTGCCAATATTTTACCAGTAACAATGATTGATGTTCCCAAATCGGTGGAACGGGCATTAGAATCGTCAGGTGTATCTGTTAAAAATTTCACAGTTGTGATACTTTTTACCCCTAATTCAATGTTTTCCTGACCTTCAACCTTAAGTTTGAATCCCATAAAAATCCTCCTGAATAAATGATATTTATCTGAGCTTTAGACCGATACGAGTTACCATTCGACTAAAGAAAGATAGTAAAAGTTCGAACCTTCAGGCTCTAGCTGCCGTATTTTTGGTAATAGCGACTTCCAGATTCTTCACATTACCATTAAAAGTAAGATCAATTTGGCAGAGCCCATTTTTATCATCAATTGTATAGTTAATATCGTCGCCCGCTTGGATAATCGAGTTCACATAGCTTTTTGAAGACAGCCACATACTCTTTTGACTGCTGGGATTTTTGCTAAAGAACCATACAATATTATCCTGTTTAAAGTCATTACTGCTAAAGCGCAGAATTCTCTCAATATAGGTGCTCACGGTGGTTTTGTATGCAGGCTCAAATTCATCCCCATTGCTGGCCAAACTTCTGGCCTTATACACCGTGATTTTTTTTATATCCTTACCACCGACCTGAGCATTCTCTGATGAAAAGATAAAACCAAAATTTCGCCTGTTAATCATGCTTTTGATATTATTGGTGAAACCTGATATTTCTTTGGCTAGGGTGGTAGGTACCTTCAAAGCGTTATCGCCAGCCTCAACGTCAAAGCGTACACCAGGATAAGCTTTGTCAGCATTTTTTACGGTTTCCCGCAAAAATTCCGGACATTGCCAAGCGGCCATGAGGCCGGCGGCAACATAGGAACTGCTGATATATACTCCCTCAAGCCACAACTTCATCAAATCCTCTTTTTCTGTGGAAAGTTCAGCGGCCCCCACTTGATTGACCGTCATTTTATTATCCAGAATAACTCCCGATTTATCTTTGGGAATAATCGTGAAGTTCGGTATGCAGGGAATGGCATACTCACTATAATCCTTGCGGACCAGGTCCCCGCATTTATCAATAAATTTGTCAATTCCGGCGGTAGCAATATGACTAAAAGTCGTTTCCTCCCGGCATTCAAAGCTGAAGAAAATTTGGACTTTATAGTCTTTTATGGCATTTAAGAGAATGACTAACGACTCCATGGTATTGGTTTCGTGGCGATTACTATGCTGATTGCCTTTGAAACGCTCCCGGCTTAATTTCACTTTGCCACCAAATTCCATACTTACATCAGGCACAATGCCAAACCAGACAGTATTGGTAAAGTCATTCTTGGCATTTACCGTGTTAAAGTAAGTATTTAGCCGCGGCAAGTTATTGCTTTTTACCAGCATATCCAACTTCGTATTCGTCACAAGCAGCGACGGCTGCATTTCCTTGTTTTTTACTGCATATTGATCAAAATACATCTTCACGCCGATTATTTTTTCCACTAAGGGCTTGACCGTTTTGACAAAGTCATCTTTGGCATTTTTATAAAATTCCAGATAAGTGTTATAGTTCTGGACCTCGGTGGCTACATCAACTTCACTTTGCATGGTTGACGGCAAGGGACAAAAAGTCCGGACAACCAAACTTTTTACATAACCTGACGGGGTCTGGTTGACTTCCTCATAGTCCTCTTCAAAGGCAGTTATCAATCCGGTGTTAGCCTTATCGTCCAGCGTCATCAGTGCCGTAGTCTCATTTTTCGGCGCTTCAATAATTTTCAGTTCACCATTGTCCCCCATACTAAGTACGCCAATCTGCAATACCTCGTTAGCACTTTGTTGCTCGCCACTGCCTAACAACAGCCGGGTTTTTATATCTTCAATAGCCAAAGGCAGCATGGCCATAATATTGTTGTAGTTTTGGCTGGCTTCTTCAAACATATAGTTTAATTTATCGCCAACATCCAGTTTTTTAGGATCTTCTTCATCCAACTTGTCGTATTGATTATACAGATAATTTATCTCTTTACGGGATTGACGAATATCCTCCATCACCTTTTTGGGTGATATCATATCAAGCAGATTTTCAAACTTAAAATCAACATTCGCTGTCCCCTGAGAACTTTTAGCGTCAATCAGCGTAATGAGCATTTTTACAAAATCATTTTGCTTATTAATTGGAATTTCAGTAATGCAATTTTCCGGAAGATTTTCAGGCTTTTTTAGCGTGTATAATACTTTTTGATTTGCTGCATTGTAAAAAGAGTAAATAACCGGCGAAAACTTATCCAGAAACTCATCAAAACTCTTTACCTCCAGAGCTTCGTTAATTTCTTTGATTTTCTCATCACTCAAGCCTTCCAGCCCTTTAACGTCGCCTACTAATGTGAGGATATCTAATTTTTCCGGGTTAATTTCCTCAAATAAAATAGTACGATTTGTCTGTTCAATGATTTCCATTTTGACAGTCCTTTCTCATAAGCGTTTTACCCTGCTGCCGAACTATCTTTCATTAGCAACCTGGCAGTCATAAAAAATAGCCCGTCCCCACAAGCCCCGGGCCTTCTCCACTATTTTCCATGGTATTATTTGCATCTATATACAAACGGTACCATGGAAATATGACAAAATTGTGACTGGTTATTAAAAAAGTGCCAATCTGCTGAAAGAAGGGACCATCGTCTCATAACAAACTAACGTATTCAGACAAAAAATAAAGCTGACACCATTTGAAAAAACGGCATCAGCTTATGTAATTCAAATAACCCTAAACAGTTCCTAAGCGGGCGATCCTGACTTATCTCTATTTATAAGCGATAGCCCGGATTGGCGAACCCGATCCATCCTTAATTTTTAACGGGAAAACTTGAAGCAGCGAAAAGTCTGGCAACAGGCTAAGATTGTTTAAATTCTCAATAATAAGTATGCCTGAGCCGAGCAATATATTGTGCGCCGGAAAATCCGTACTTGTAAACACATCCAGTGCCATAGCGTCTGTACCTACGGCCTTGACCTTTTTTTCAACCAGATACTGCGCAGCATCTTTAGCAAGTCCGGGCCAATTATTCATAAATTTAGCGTAGTCCGGTTTCTTGGCCCAGTACCGGTCCCAACCGAAATGAAGCAGAACAATATCTCCCGCGCCTATCTTGCCATGCCCCTGTTCCCATTGCTCAAAATTCTCGCGCGTCAACAAGCCATTCTCACCTTTATCCACTGCTTCGACCTTCACTGCCCGTCCATAAAAACTTGTCAGCGGCACTCGATCAATGCCCAAATGACGGGGCCCCGCCGCAATAAAGTGAGCAGGCGCATCGATATGCGTGCCGCAATGTTCCCCCAGCACCAGTTGATAGTGACAGGAAGCATCACCCAGAGCATAAGACTCAACTACATCATGATAAAACCGGGGATGAGTCGGCCAAGTCGGCATACCCGATTCCAGCGTAAAGGTTAAATCCACCATTTCCATACTATCAAGAAAAGCCTTTAATTCGTCAATCCTGGTTAACATTATTTTTTCATCTCCTCAATCTGATTACCCATCCATTACTTCGTGGGAACAACCGTTTCTTTGATCAAAACCATCGGAATAAATGCGACGACAAGAACAGCCGCAAGTATCAGGTAATGCACCGTAAAGCCATAAGTTTGGATGATCCAGCCTGCAACCGGAGCTACCAGAAAACCGGACAGCCCCATGGCAATCCCGATCATCAGTCCCATACTAGACGCCGCCGCTTTCGGCATCGAGTCAATCAACAGAGCATAAACCACCGGATACGGCGAATTGCGAAACAAGCCCCAGCCGATCAGGATAACCCACCCCGTCATTTCCGAGTCGATAAAAATACAGGCCAGCGTCGCAACAATCCATCCCGCCGTGATAATCTTGAGCGATACTTTCCGGCCCGTATAATCAGACAATGAACTCCAAAAAATTTGTCCGATCCAGCCGGTCAGTCCCGACGCACCGGAAATGACCGAGGCAGCGGCAAGTCCGATGCCGGTCTTCGTCAAATGCAAGGTTAGAAACGTTCCAATCCCTTGCTCAGCCCATAAAAACAAGAAAATCATCGCAATCGACAACAAGCAGTTGCGATTTTTAAAACAAGTTCCGACATACCGGAAGGCGTCGCTGAACGACGATTTGGTAGCCGGTTTGCCTTCCTCCACCGGCACCGTCAGATGATGTTCTCTGATCCAGCCATAGACCTTGTCCTGATTTTTCTTATTGCCCAAAACGACTTGGGCAATCATGATCGGAACACCGATTAGCGGAACAAAAATAAATGCTTCATGCCAGGTCCCAACACTCAGTATCGCTCCGATAATCAGCGGCCCCACAAATTGCCCCAGTGGAAAGCCGGTGTGATGAACCCCGATGGCAAAACCCCGGTTTTCCTTTTGCCACCATTCCCCTACAATCGCCACATTGACCGGCTCTGAACCGCCGGTTCCCATGCCCATAAATGCCAGGCAGGCCCGCATCGATCCGATAGTCCGGGTATAGGCGGTAATGATGCCGCCGATCACGGCGACACCAATCGCATAGACCCACGACCAGCTTCGTTTATAGCCGGTGCCGACGCAATCGGAAAGAATCCCGAAAAACACCGAACCGACAAAAGCGCCGATAAACATAAACGAGTTCAGCCATCCGGCTTGGACTGCATCGAAATGATATTCCTGCATAATGGCCGGTATGACAGTCGGCAGGATTTGCCGGGAAACCGATGTCAATAAAATGGCCAAGGTCGTAATCAAAAGCATGCACCAAGAAATCGGATGGGCCTTTGGTAAACTGAATTTTCGCACTTTTTCCATGCTAGTACCTCTCTCCCCGTGTTTTTTTATCACAATACCGCTACAACTTTCATGAATTTATCCGGATGGGACGCAATACTCTCCACTGCATCGGGAATTCCCTCTAACGTAACCACACGACTGATAAGCGGTTCCAGTTGCACCTGTTTACTTTGTATTAACTGCGTGGCTTCCGCAAATTCCCCTACACTGTTGCGCGATCCGGCAACAGTCAGTTCTTTTTTTGTGATCACTGCCGTAGCCAGCGGCGTTTCCCCCTTCGGCCACCCTACCAGGACAATCCGCCCCGCATAAGATACATAATCGAATATGCTGTAAATGGCTGATTTCGCACCCGAAGCCTCAATCACCGCTTCAGCCATTCGGCCGTGGGTAATTTCCTGTACCTGTTCGATTACATTTCCTTCGCCGGGCTGAAGAGTATAGGGCATGCCGATGGCCCTGGCCAGTTTTAACCGTTCCTTTTCAATATCCATGACAATGGGAATCGCTCCATAGACCTGGGCCACTTGAGCGGCCAACAAGCCAATCGTCCCCGCCCCGATAATCAAAACATGTTCCCTGGTTTTGACCTTGGCCTGATGATTGGCATGCAAGGCAATCGTAAGCGGCTCGATCATGGCTACCTGTTTCCATTCCATTTCGTCTGGCACGCGATGAACCCACTCCACAGGATGGGAAAAATACTCTGCCATCCCGCCATCGATATGAACACCCAATACTTTTAACTGCTCACAACAATTAGTTCGTCCCATACTGCAGGAATAACACTCTCGGCAAGGAAGATAAGGCTCGACAACAACTTTGTTCCCAACAGCAATCCCTGACGCGCTCTCGCCAACCTCCAGCACTTCGCCACCAATTTCGTGACCAAGAATCCTTGGATAGCTTACCAACGGATTACTTCCCCTAAAAGCACCAATATCCGAACCGCAAATTCCTAAAGCCCTCACTTTGATAAGAACCTCATTCGCATTCCGTCTTTCTGCCATGGGCACACTTCTCATACCGATTTTAAGAGGTGAATTCAAACTCACCGCTTTCATTTTCTATCAACTCCTTTTGTAATTCAGTTCAAAATCATATTCCAAAATTCATAAACATTTACGTCTTGTGTCGGATACGTTATAATAAAATTACAATATTATGAAATTCCATGATGAAGTAAACCTTTGCTTGGCGGCTGGAATACTTCGTACCCGACGTATTGCGCTTCTCTTTTCACCTCGCTTTATGTTATTTAAAGTAGAAAGCCTCCTTTTTCTTAATAATCAGTTAATTTTAGGCTGCTAATTTTAGAGTGTTTTTTTTACTGTTGCCTAATAACTCAACTTCTTTTAAGCTAACGCCGATTTCTAGTCCCAATGATTTTGCCAACTTTTCCAGCGTTTCCAATGTTGGCTTTACTTTGTAATTTTCAATATTGCTAATATGTTTTTGACTAACACCACTTGCAATAGCGAGTTCATCCATTGTAACTTTTTTTCGAATACGTTCAGCTTTGATTTGCTCGATAATTTTTTCCATCATTTTATCACCCCCAGGTTTTATTACCTTTCAAATATATCACCGATGAGTTATATTGTCAATTGTTTTTATATCCTCAAGGTGATATTTCAAGTAATCTTTTTTATGACACAAGATTTATTTATGGAGGATATAGCATTATGATTAATATAGGCAGAAGAATTCGCGAAATAAGAAAGTGCAAAGGAGTAACAGCTAGTCGGTTGGCAGAACAAATTGGCGTTGCTCAAAGCTTCATCTCGGGAATAGAGAATGGTCAGAAAAAGTGTTCTTTAGAGACCCTTGATGCAATAACAACCTCGTTAGAAATTTCTTTAGTGGATTTTTTCGCTGTTGAAACCGCAGCTCTTGATCCCTCATTAAAACGCCTTTTGCTTGCTGCTGAAAAACTTACCGAAGAGGAACGCGATCAACTAACTACATTCATCCTGACTCTAAAAAATGATGAGTAACTTACCTGTAGGTAGCATACATAAGC
The DNA here is from genome assembly GCF_018835585.1 of Pelorhabdus rhamnosifermentans. Classification (NCBI taxonomy): domain Bacteria; kingdom Bacillati; phylum Bacillota; class Negativicutes; order Selenomonadales; family Sporomusaceae; genus Pelorhabdus; species Pelorhabdus rhamnosifermentans. Next base: position 7,072 of record NZ_JAHGVE010000028.1, on the reverse strand, counting down.
CATAATGATGTACAAAAAGGGCTGCCGCCGGCGATAATTGATTACTAATGCGACAGATAGCTTACCAACGGTTACTTCCCCTAAAAGCACCAATATCTGAACCGCAAATTCCTAAAGCCCTCACTTTGATAAGAACCTCATTCGCATTCCGTATTTCTGCCATGGGTACACTTTTCATACCGATTTTAAGAGGTGATTTCAAGCTCACCGCTTTCATTTTCTATCAGCTCCTTTTGTAGTTCAGCAAAATCAGTGTCCAAATTGCATAAACATTTACGTCTTATGCCGGATACGCTATAATAAAATTACAATACGAACGCTTGTATACAAAAATAATCAAAATATTGGACAGAGTAGCCTTTCGTTGAGTGGCGATAAATGCCGTTTGTCTACGTTCACCTCGCTTTCAATTTTTGTGGATAAGCGTTTAAGAGATCAACTCCTTTCGATTTGGTTTCTCAAGAAACCAGGCAGTTTTTTTAAAAGAATAAAAAGGAATATGTTGATTGTATTTGCAGGTCTTGGTAGTTACTTTTTATCTCTAACACCTTTCTTGTAGTTTCAATTAGTGCAATTAAATTGCACTGGCAGATTCATTAGTGTTCAGTTAAATCGCACTGTCGATATACTTATTTAGAGTTGGTGTGATTTTATGTCCTCTTTCGGTGAGCGATTAAGATCCTTAAGAAAACTACATAACTTAAAAGCAGAAGAATTAGCTGAAATAGTAGGCGTCAAGCGTCGAATCATATTTATGTACGAAAAAAATGATTCTAATCCTAGTTATGACGTTCTCATCGCTTTGGCCGACTATTTTAAAGTATCCCTTGATTACCTAGTTGGTAGATCGGATAAACCAGAAAAAAGCAACTAGCATCTTATTAATGTTTAAATATGGATACCTAAACTTTTAAGTATCTGTTTATTATCATTTTTATTCTATTTTAGAATAAAAAGTTATTTAAGTCAAGCCTTTTTATTCTAAAATAGAATAAAAAGTTAATATATTGGCTTACTTGAGCCTAACCTGTACTATAAAATCATAAAGAAACTTTATTTTAGAATAGGGTGATTACGATGGATATTGGTGCTCGTATAAGAGAACTACGTAAACTTAAAAACTTAACAACCAAAGAGTTAGCTGATATGACTAATATTTCTCAACCTGTTATTAGTAGATTAGAAACTAATAACAGAGCCGCCGACATTGATTTAATAAAAAGTATCTGCTCTGCATTAGAAATTTCTTTAGCAGATTTTTTCGCAGTTGAAACTACAGCTCTTGATCCGTCATTAAAACGCCTTTTGCTCGCTGCTGAAAAACTTACTGAAGAAGAGCGCGACCAACTAACTACATTCATCCTGACTCTAAAAAATGATAAGTAATAATCAGCTCACTGAATTTGAATGATCATTCAATTGGCATAAAGATTTACGCCTTTAAACAGATACGTTATAATGAACTTACAATATTATGAAATTATTAAACTACTGATATGTATAAATACAATTAAGGTACTGTGAACTCTAATATTCATCGTGCCAATGAACAATGTTTTCTAGCATACAGCCAAATCACAAAAACGTTCAGTGGTCATGGACGAGATCACGAAAATTTCTTTGTCCATTCTTAGTTCAATTAGATTATTTAATAATTCAAAACCTATAGATACACCAACCACTTTGCTAACGGCCACATAAGTAAATCTTCGCCTGAATTTTCATCCTATCCCCTCTTTTGATTCTCTTTTCATTTCGGTTAGTACTACTAATCGATATCTTTATTATACGGTTAGTAATACTAATCGTCAAGGAGTTTTTATTATGTTTAATAGAGAAATTTTCGCTACACGATTAAAGGCTCTCAGAGAAACTAACGGGCTTTCAACTCAAAAACTAGCAACCGCTTTAGGATTAAAAAGCAAAGGTGGAATTACCCAATTCGAGAAGGCTATGACTTCACCCTCTGCCGATACTCTTGTAGCTATGTCCAATTATTTCAATGTATCGTTGGACTACTTGGCTGGCTTATCCGACAAACCAGAAAGAAAATGATTACGTAAAAGTCGCAAGGACACTCTATGACTTTTTTATCAAGGATTGATATGTTTCTATGCCTACACCTACTTTTGATCAGATAAAACGGAAAAATAACTAACATCTCTTCAAAACTTTAATAAAAAATAGTAGCGTATATATATAAAATCAATATTAAAGTAACAAAAAACCTACTACAAAATAAATGCAGTAGGTTTTTATCGTATTTGTCTTTGATTCCTATAATAGCCGGTGAAAAATATGAAAACGATTTTGAACCAGTGACCTCTTGAATGTGAATAAAGATTTTTAGTTCTGACTAAAAAGAACGAACCTGAAACACATTGATTTTACTGGGTTTGTCTTCTTACTAAAAATAGCCAAAATGCCTAAACGGATTAGAAGGATTAGAAAACGGATTAGAAGAAAAGCCAATTATATACCCTATATAAGAAGGTGCAAAAATAATGAGGAAATATACTGAAATAGTTCAGTTCAAGAATGGAAGAACGGGTACAGTCCACGTAACAATTGAAAATGATCCCAGCCAAGAAGCTTTGGATAATTTTTATCGACAATATTTTTCTAAGTTATTAAGAAAGCTAGAAATCCGAGAAAAATACGGATATTAAAAATTAGTCTTTCAATATCATCATATTAAACGCCAACAAAAAGCACCTCCAGCAAAATAGTTGGAGGCTTCTTTTGTGTAGCCAGGAATGTTGTGTAAATTTGTCTCCATAACCATAAATACACAACATTGTACATCAATTTACATTTAATTGCAGGATTTTCCTATTAAATGTAGTATTTTGGAAGTTAGGAGGTGTTTATGTGCGACAAAAACCGTTATTTTTGTTAATAGCCTTTTTGCTTATTTCAATAATGATTGGAGGTTGTACAAACATGCAAAGCGAGACGGTTATTACACCTAAGATTGAAAAATATCCGAATAAGCCAATTACTTTAATTGTACCTTACAGTGCAGGCGGAGGTACAGACTTAGTAGCTAGAACACTGGAAAAACAATCGATCAAATATTTAGGGCAGCCCATTACCGTCGTCAATAAACCAGGCGGATCAGGCACCCTTGGTTGGAACGAATTGGCCGGAGCAGCCCCTGATGGGTATACACTTGGCATGATCTCATCAGATATGCTATTACCGTCATTGTATGATACAACAAAATACGATTATGTCACTGCGCTTGATCCTCTTGCACAGATTAGTTCAACTCCAGTTGTAATTGCCGTTCGTTCAGATCAACCCTGGCAAAATATATCTGATTTAATTAGTTATGCTAAAGAAAACCCCGGAAAAGTAAAATTCGGTAATGCCGGTGTTGGTTCTCTGCCCCACATAGTAGGCGAAATGTTTGCCTATTATTCTGGAATTAAAATTGAACAAGTTCCTTTTCGCGGCGCTAGTGAATCAACCGCTGCTTTACTAGGCGGACATATTCAAGTAGCTGTTGCATCGCAAACCACATTTAATGAATACCTCAAAGATGGATCAATAAGAATTCTAGCAACAACAGCCAAGCAGCGCCTCAGTGATCCATTATGGAAACAGATACCTACTTTCAAAGAACAAGGGCTTAATATTTTATTCAGTAACCAATTTGGTATAGCGGCTCCTAAAGAAATGCCAGTTGAAGTAAAAAATAAACTAGTTGAGGAACTGAAAGCAATGATTGCAGACCCGGAATTTCAAAAAGACTTAGTAAATATGGGACTACAAGTAAAATATTTATCCCCTGATAAGACACAGAAAAATTGGCTATCTGATAGTCAAGAATTAAATCAAGCCGTTCAAGAAACTGGTATTATAGACTTAATCCAATCTCAAAAACAATAAATGAACTAACAAAAACCGCCCTCACCAGATATCACACGTCAATGAAATGAGCCTCACTCAAACAGTGAGGCTTTAACTATCGTCGTGTAATCCAGCAGTCAGGGCTCCACCCCATCAATGGTGAGATAGTGAGTTTTTTATATCTATTTTATAAACTCGCTCTTAGTAAAAAAAATATATAAATATATAAAAATAGAGTTACAAAAAATGATCTTAAAATCTCACCCCTTTGCTGGAAATAAAAAAAGCCCCCAACCGGAATAAACCGATTGAGGGCTTACGTCATTATAAATATCCCCTATCCCGGCATGGTCCGAGATAGGGGGAAAATACCCGAAAGGCAAGACAGCTAAGCTATTGGTTCATCCTCTCTAGCATCTTTGTAGTAATCCATTTGTAAAATACTTCTCCACACCTACCGCAAAGAAATTTGTTCCATCCGATGACCACTGTACCACCGGTAGAATGAGCATTGCCACCGCACTCGTGTTTAATCACCATAATAAACCTCCATCACTGCTTCTTTGTTATATTCAATGATTAATCAAAGATTCCCTGTATGTTATGTAAATTAAAAAAATCCCACCCCTAGCATCTGCTAAGAGCGGGATTCAACATTACAATGGCACCGTCAACCTTGCACCAACAGTTTTACTTCGTAAGCGGCATAACCTCGAAGCTAATGATTTTATCGAAAGCTAAGTATTCCTTACTCCCCTGAATACCAATGTTTTTGTTTAACGCATAGCTTCCCGTGTCCGTACTCGCATGATGATTGTACCAGTTAACAAAGCCATCAATTTCTGTAGCGGACAATTGAAATTCTCGATCACTTGAATCAATCATAGTAACTTGCAACAATACATTTCCATCCGAAGAAGGAGGCGTCACTTGTTTTCCTGGCGTTGCAGATACCTCATTTGAGTTACCGCTTTCATCATCCGCTGTAATGGCCGTTACAACATAATAATAGGTAGTACCGTTAACTAGAGTGTCATCTACATAGCTATTAGTTGATACATTCGCACCTATGGTAATATATGGGCCACCAGCAGTTGTAGCACGTTTTACATTGTAGCCAGTTGCACCGGTGACTGCTGTCCACGAGAGCGTCACTTGAGAATCTCCTGCTGTAGCAGTTAGGTTAGTTGGTGCATTTAATGGTATTTCAGGTGAATAAGGTTCCGTAGAAGGAGTAAAGTTAGAAGTCCAACGGGCAATGCCTTTTGAGATACGCACCTCATCTATATATCCACCTGTGTAATATATGCCACCAATGCCATTGATTGAACTGTATTCTCCTACAGCGATAATAGTGTTTCCCGACTTACCCACATGTTTTGTAGCTACGGTTTTATCAAGTACCCCATCTACATATAGTGACAGTGTTGCCCCGTATCTAACAATAGCCACATGGTGCCACACATTAGGGGTAAGAGCAATCGTTCCTGACATATTCTCATTGCCAAACCACCTGACACAGTAATTATCCATACGTATTGTAAATTCATTTACTACAGCACCATCATATTTAGATACTATTGTACCTGTAGCCTTGTTGGTATTTATCCAAGCATCTATAGTAAAGTCGCCTGTTCCAAAATTGAAATCATCAGTAGCAGGTGTATATATACATTGGGTAGTACCATTTAAAGCCAAAGAGGATCCTCCAAATTTACTTTGCGTTGTACTCGTAGTAGCGTTGCTAACAGCCGTCCATACTTTTCCACTTTCGTCTGTAATGCCACCATCAAAATGTAGTAACGACACTGTATATTTGTTATCTACTGCCATTATATTACCTCCAAATATTTTTTTGATAACCAACATAGCCACGGACCTCTTATTTAAATTGTGTGTATCCTGTATATCGGTTTTCACATATATACATTCATGCCAGCATCTTTTTTAAACTACTTAAACCGCTTTTTCTCAAATTAAATACAGCCTGCGGTATAACCCCCAATTCGCGGGCATATTCCGTCAGGCTGTATCCTAAAACTATTGTTTTTACTATCGCTTGCCGCTGTTTAATTGACAACTCGCTCAACACCTTACAAAGCCTTTCCCGTAATAACTTTAGTTCTACCACTTCGGCTACATCAATATGATCTGGTTGTGGCTCAAAACAACTTTCAATGTTCTCCCTATTAACATATTGCCGTTTCTTTTTAAGCATATTCCATACGGCATATTTTACACGACTTTCAACGTATCCCGGCAACCGCACCCCTTTGCTTGAGTCATATGTTGCAAATGCTTCAACAACTGCCAGCCATGCTTCGGCTTTTTCATCGTCTGATTTATTCCAAGTGTATTTCTTTACCAGTGGTGCAGAGTCCAGAATTTCCAACATATCCCTCCCATAACGTTAATTATTTAAATTTAATCGCTTCCCAGCGGAGGCGATATTCCATTTCGTTATCCTTATAATTTCTACCAACATCTACACCAACACGATCATGCCGGACTCCGATACCAATATCCTTATTGCCTGCGTAAACATCAATCCCACCAGATGCAGTATTATCTATAATCGTTGGCTGCACATCCATTTTAAAGCTGATCGTGCTATTCTGGTCTAATGTCACCTGACCCTTTTCGAACTTCTGAGATTCACCTTGCAGCAAATCAAAAGTATATGGTTTGTTATTAACCATCACATTCACTTTTGCCGGATCAGCGGTCAGTCTCACATCGGTTGGATCAACTTTTTCAACAGTCCGCCCAGTTGTAGGGTCCGTATAGACTAAGAATGGCTTATCCACATACTGAAGTTGAGTTGTCGTTGTGTCTGTGCCTTGCACATGAATAATAGTCGGCTGCTGGACAATAGTATTTGTCTGCGCTGTTTTGGATCGTATCTCATCTTTGAAATTTTCGTAATCCTGTTTAACAGCTAGAAACCCACGATAAATAAAATAAAACAAAATCACAAGCAAGATAATTTTAACGATAGCTTGCCAGTGGGATTTTAAGAAGGTAAAAAAGGATTTGATATACTCCATTACGCCACCCCCAGGGCACGCGCAACAGCAGCACCTACCTGCCAAACAATAAAGGCCCCACCAACTAAAGCCACCTGCCACGAAACGCCATGTTTGGCACGGAAGTTTTCAGCGAAGGTGATTTCTTCTTCTTTTACTTTTTCAATTGAGGCTTGAATATCTTGTTCTAC
>NZ_JAHGVE010000027.1 GCF_018835585.1 Pelorhabdus rhamnosifermentans | reverse complement strand
ATGCACCTCGTTGTTCATAGTGACATTTTCTCACGATAGTCTACATAGTGACATTATCACAAGTTAAACACAATTTTACTAGTATATCTGTTTACAAGAATGTATATCTTTAATATACTGTAGTTGGCTGTATATGTAAAATTGATAATTATAATATAAATGATTATGTTTTATAATATCGAGGGAATACTTGTATGGATATAAAACACTTAAAAACTTTTTCAGTGATAAATAGGACAGGGAGTTTTAGTTATGCTGCTAAAATTCTGGGGTATGCCCAACCTACGGTTACTATGCATATTCAATTATTGGAAGAAGAATTTCAGGTAAAGCTTTTTGAACGATTGGGACATAAAATAAAAATAACCCAGCAGGGCGAGCAATTACTGTATTATGCGGAAAAGATATTGGCATTTTCTGAAGAGGCTGTTTCCGTATTTATGGAAAGAGAAGTTGGAATGGGAAAAATTACAATAGGGGCCAATCAGTCCTTTAGTGTTGTTCGTCTGCCATTTATATTGAAATCTTTTATAGCAAAGCATCCCAGTACAGATGTTAGTTTGAAGTTTGGTTCGATTCAGGAAATTTATGAGCAAATACGAGAAAATGTAGTTGATGTGGCTTTTTTCTTAACAAAAGAAGTGCAATATACTGATTTAATAGTGGAAAAATTATTTGAGGAATCGATTGTGGTGGTCATTGCGCCCGATCACCCTTTTTGTAGGTATTCGGCGCTAGGTATTCAAGATTTTCAAACCGAGAACTTGATTATAACCCAGGAGAATTGCACGTATCGGGCTGTGATTGATGAACTTTTACAGGAAGCGGGGGTTCAGCCGCATTCTCTGATTGAAATCAACAATATTCAAGCCATTAAACAATTGGTTATGAGTGGCTTGGGGATTACTGTTTTGCCACGTGTTTCCGTAGAATATGAGCTTACGCATAATTTGTTGACAGAAGTGCCGTGGAAAGGACCTCCTTTAAGGGTTTTTACTCAAATAGCTTATCATAAAGATAAGTGGCTTTCGCCTACTATTCTGAGCTTTTTAGAGGAGACTCGAATGAATTATCTTTAAGAAGGTTGTAGTGAAATTTTGGCGAAGCTAGAAGCAGTAGTTAATTTATGAGGTGCACTAAAAGCAAAAGATATTTATAAACATCCTATTGGTCCGATGTAACTACAGGTGAAGTTGGCTCGATGGTTAGAGAAGCGATCAAACGTGGCGAACAAGCAATAACAGAAGAAGCAAAAGCTAATGGTGCAGTTCATCAGAATGCGAAATAATAAAAATGCTCCGAAGTTTGTCTTATTCAAACTTTGGGGCATTTTTTATTTCATAATATGGTATTAGGCATTTATAAATTATGCCCTACCCTGTTTATTTATTCTTTGATGGGCACATGGTATGGTTAGTAAACCATAAACACTCCTTACATCCAAAGCACTGGTTTACAGGTTCGCTCTTTATGATATGATTTGCAAATTCGGGGTCAGAAAGCATACCTCTGCCAATACCTGCGAAATCAACATAATCATTTTCGATTAAGAATCGAACCTGTTCTTCTGTACGAATTTCATTGACTGCTATAACGGGAATGTTTACTTCTTTCTTTATTTTACATCCGCTATAAGTAATAGAGCTACACTTAAAACTTTCTGGGACAGCGTATTCAGGCGGATACATACCAAATGAAATGTGAAGTAGATCAACCCCGGATTTCTCAAAGATTTTAGCCACCTCAATACCATCCTGGCTTCTTGGCAAATATTCACCCATTCGCACTGCGATAATAAATTTCTCATGAGTATTGTTACGAATTTCAGGGAGTAATTCGGTCAGAACCCTTGTTCTGTTTGTGGCATTGCCCCCATATTGGTCTGTCCGCCGGTTGTAAGAGGTATCAAGAAATTTGCATAAGGTAAAGCCGTGAGCAAAGTGATATTCGACGCCGTTAAAGCCTATTTGACAAGCGGAAATGGCTGCCTGCTTCATATCTATTTGCATTGAATTAATTTCAGCAGTTGATAACTGATTGATGTCCATATCGCCACAACTAAGCTGTAGCATTATTGTGGCACCATATGCATGGCAGTTGCTGACAATCTGTTTTAAAGATGTGCTATTATCGGTTGACCACATATTTTTGGCATCTACAGCACCGAATACGCTGGTGGCCTGCACAATAATAAGACCGGCACCGCCTTTTGCACGTTCTGCATAATGTTCAATATGTTGCTTGCCATAATAAGAGCCGTTATCTCCGTGAAAAGAAAAAGTAACCATCGGAGCCATAACAATGCGGTTTTTAATCATGTTATTTCTAATGGTGAGCGTTTCTTGCAGCTTTGTCAATTTCTTTCGCCTCCCATCTGGAAAAGTCGTTAAAAAACACTGTTTCTCCTATCGGGACCCTCTGGCTATGCCAAGAATGCTTTTTTGCATCCTCTGCAGGATAGCCAATAGGTAATAAAGTAACAGGCACAAAGTTTTTCGGCAACTCAAATAGTTTCATAATCATATCGGAGTTAAAGTTGCCTACCCAGGTAGTACCCAAACCGAGATCTGCGGCCTCAAGCATCATATGCGTTGCTACAATACTGGCATCAATATCACCATTGTCTTTGCTATCAGAATTGCGTTTCCAGCTTACTGCCTTGTCATAGCATACTAAAAGTGCCATTGGTGCATTGAAATGGTAGGGGGTACAATCTTTTAGTTTTGTAAGAGCAGGTTGGCTTTCGATGACAAGAATACGTTGTGGCTGAAAGTTTACAGCTGTTGGTGCAAGTTGCCCTGCTTTCAGCACAAGATCAAGCTTTTCTTTTTCAATGGGTTTATCGCTAAATTTACGCAGGGAGTATCTTTCCGCTGCAAGATTTATAAAATTCATAATCATTCTCCTTGTAGCTATTTGGCTTTTTTGTGGACTATAGTTGGTATTTTCAGATGTATTTCTTCCAGTGAAACTATGCTTTACAAGTGTTACGCAACACTTTATACTAAAGATATATGAAAGGAAACATATTTACAAGTACGCACATTTTTGTTCCTTAGAATTGGAGATATATTATGACAAAGAAAATGAAAGACGTTAAACCCGTTCATTTTAATAAATGTGCTGTTATACATGCACTTGAAATCATTGGCGGAAAATGGAGATTGCCGATTATTTGGGAACTTTCTGCACAGGAAAGTATGCGATACAATGAATTAAAACGACATCTGAATGGTATTACCAACATTATGCTTACTCGTGCTTTGCGGGGGTTAGAAAAACATGGACTTGTAACTCGAATGGAATATAACAACATACCACCTCATGTGGAATATTCCTTAACCGAAAGCTGTAAGCAATTATTACCTGCTTTAGAAATTATTAATCAATGGGGAAAGGAGCAAATGTTTAGTGCTTCTTGTGATAACACTGCCAGAGAATAATTAAGACACATGCACACATAATATTAGAAGAACCCCGCTCATTATCTAATATAAACTGGATAATGAGCGGGGTTCCTAATTCTGACTCTATATGGGCGTAATTTATATTCGAGGCGCTTAATGCTATACTTTGCGGGAATTTTACGCCAACTTTTTTTGTAAGTAAAACCTAATAGCAAGCCAAGCACTGTGCAATCGGTAATGCACCATTATGGCGTGTCTACGTCGGTAGTATTATGTTTTCTTAGTATATTATCAGGCCGGGTTATCTTTTTGGTGATTCGCGTTTTTTCATGGTTTGTCGAACGATTTTCAGCCAAATTCTCTTGGCAAAATTTACAACTCGTACTATAATTAGAAATGGATGGGAATTTAAAATGTCGCCGCGTCCTAAAAGTGTAGGAGCACTTTTAGGCACGCGCAGGTGAAAGGACCACCTACACGTAACAGTTCATGTCCACGACGACAATATTAATTATACCCAATGATTTCCTGAAAGACAAGCAAAGGTATGTTCGGGTATAATCGGTTTGTTCGTGGGTCAGGGCTATGCGACTGCATGCAATCATCGTAGCACAGGGAAAGCGGTTCAATATAGAGCCGAAGTACCCACGACACAGAATCTATGAAATGAAGCCGCTTGTGTAGGTAAGTATACCTGGCACAAGCGGCTTTCAAATTCCCCCAAATTAGGGCGCACGCTGTCTTGTTCGCGGGTGACCTGCATGCGGGAGGGATAAATGTGTATAATAGTGTACTGAAATGGGAGGCGGTATTGTGGTAAAAAACATGTTCGATTTTTTGGTTACAGCCATCGAAACGGAAAACTGGGAACATGTTTCACTCGAAAATGTGTCCAGCGACTATTATCACGCTTCTCAAAAAGCCGAGAACTATTATGAAAAAATCAAAGAAATTTTGCCGCCGGAAATGCATGAAACTTTGCTCCGACTCGATGATGAACGAAATCAGATGGAAAATGCCGTTACGGATGTATATTATCGACAAGGCTTTTCCGATGCACTACGGTTAATTTTACAAGCCATGCTTTGGGAACCCGGCAGAGGCTAATGGTATATATTATATTTTTAGGAGAAAATTATTATGGAACATGAGTTAAAAGAATTGATCAAGAAGTGTGATCTTGCAATCAAACAAGAAGATCAGAATGCTAAATAAAATGAAAATGATCCGAAGTTATTTTTAGTGGACTTCGGGTCATTTTTTTGTTGTATCACTGTCATTGGTGTCATGTCCGTGAAAGCAATATCTTAAGTTGGACTGTGCCTTTCTTCTCTTATCGTGTGTAATAGATGATATTGTTGAAACATACTGGAGTATCTGAAGAGTTTTGATAAGAATGCTTTTTGTTGGCAGGGAAAGACAATGCATCTCCTTTCTGAAGTTTGTAGACGTTTTCGGTAATTACCAAGTCTAATTGGCCTTCTGTTACGATGATGTATTCTTCAACGCCATCGTTATGAGGATTGGAGCTATGAGTGCAGCCGGGCTGTAAAAAGATAGTGAATATCTCGAACTTTCGATTATCATCATAGGGGAATAACGGGTAGGCAGCCATTTGGCTTTTGGATTCGTAAAGGGGTTGGATATCATTGAAGTGGACGTAACAAGTTTCATCTTTACTTTCTTCAATAAAATAAGAAAACGAAACATTTAGACCTGATGCAATCTTCCACAATAAGGCGACTGATGGATTTGAAATTCCTCGCTCAATCTGTCCTAGCATAGGTTTACTTACTCCGGTTAATTCAGCTACTTTGTCTAAACTATAATTTTTCTTTTTGCGAATTTCATATAGGTTTCGCCCGATTATTTTTGATAAATTCTCCATTTCGTTGCCTCCAAAAACTATTGTATGTTATAACATACAATAGTATAATATTAATTAAATTATGCTATAGCATACATTTGTATTTTAACACGATTAGATGTTAAGGGGGCAGTTTGATGAACAGTATTTTACAAGAAAGTGCGAAACGGGTGCAGAAAGTGCTTGATGAGTTCGGTGCTAAACTTGAAGTTGTCGAAATGTCAGCATCAACACGAACATCACAGGAAGCAGCAAATGCTGTCGGTTGTCAAGTGAGCCAAATTGCAAAGTCATTGATATTTAAAACAGAAAATACTGAGCGGCCAGTGCTAGTCATTGCCAGTGGCACAAATCGGGTTAATGAGAAGATAGTGGGCGACTTAGTTGGTGAAAGATTAGAAAAGGCGGACGCAAAATTTGTATTGGAAAATGCAGGATTTGCAATAGGCGGTATTCCGCCAATTCGAAGAGAAAGCTATGCTGCTGTATATATGGATGAAGAATTGTTAAAATATGAAGATATTTGGGCGGCCGCTGGTACACCTCATGCCGTATTTAAAGTAAGCCCCAATGTATTGAGCGACATTTCCGGAGCCAGTATTATTTCAATTAAATAATGGGTAAAGGCTGTCTGATGTGTATATTTTAGGAGGCGAGAGAGATGACGGTAAAAAGATTATGCGGTATTCCTGGTTTTTCAATTGACAGGGTGGCGAGCGCTGCCGGTAATGATCCGGAAATATTGAGGTTAGAAAATTTGGATACGGACATTGCGCCACCGCACGGGGTAATAGAGGCATCAAAATATGCCATAACAAATGATGATGCAAATAGTTATCTTCCGTTTACTGGTAATTTAACGCTGTGTTCGGCAGTAGCAAGTCATCTTTATAAACAAACCAATATTGTTTATGATCCTCTAAAAGAAGTTGTAATTACATGCGGAGGAACAGAAGGAATGTTCGATACCTTGCTCGCGATTACTGATCCAGAGGATGAAGTGATATTGACTGATCCTACTTATGCCGGAATGATCAATCGTGTACGGTTAGCGGGAGCCATTCCGAAATTGGTGCCTTTTCAGTTAGTTGACGGTCAATGGAGGTTGGACCTAGATATACTGCAAGCAAGGGTTACAGACCGAACTCGAGCGTTATTTATAATGAACCCATCTATGCCGTCTGGGGCTTTATTAAATATGCAAGAATGGCAGCAAATAGCTAAAATATGTATAGAACGGGATATTTGGCTTATATATAACGCGGCAATGGAGCGTATTATCTATGATAACCGACTGTACATTCATCCTGCGTCATTGCCAGGCATGGCTAAACGCACCATTACGGTTGGATCAGTATCAAAAGAGTATAGAATGATTGGTTGGCGTGTTGGTTGGGTAGCTGGACCAGAAGAGATAATTAAAGATATTTCATTAGTACACATCTATAATGTAGTAACACCGACTGGATTATCACAAACGGCTGCTTGCTGTGCGTTACAGTCACCTGATAGTGATCTGCTGGCAGCTGTTAACGAATGGGCAAGACGCCGAGATGAAATTGTTGAACAACTTGCCGGATTGCCTGTCATATCAGCAGCAGGCGGATGGTCAATGCTCTTAAATGTTAAAGAGTTAGGGTATAGTTCCTTTGAAGCATCGGATTTGTTGCTTAAGCACGGAAAGATAGCAGCTACTCCCATGCGTGATTGGGGAGAAAAAAACAGCGACCAGTTTATTCGATTGGTATTTAGCAATGAATCAGTAAAGCGCTTGAGCGATATTCGTAACCGAGTACTACGCTCGTTAACTTAGATCTGTGCGGGGTTCTCGAAAAACTAGACACGAAATAACGGTATAAAAACGAATGAATTGTAAAGTTTCGTTGAATTCCTTCATGCAGCTCGGATATAGCTGGCTTTTCGGGCGTCTAAAAAATGAGATGTTCTGAATCGCAACTGGTCAGGCGTAAACACCAGGAGCTGCGATACAAAATATGAATATTATGCTTGGACTGGATGAAGGACTGGGATTAAGTGTAAATTAGTTATCCCGTAAAATTTCTACAGTTTGGGAAGAAACAAGCTTAGAGTGTATCTTTAGGAGAAGGTTATATGGTAACCTCTCATTGGAGCGATGTGACGACAGGGGAAGTTGGTTCGATGAGTGAAGCTATTAAACGTGGCGAGGCGGCGATAAACGGCAAAGCGCATCAGAATGCTTAATAGACTAAAAGGGTTGTCTCAACTTTTTGAGACAGCCCTTTTAGTTATAATTTAACTTATTTTTAGCGTGGGAAAATATTCGGTGACCAATTGGATAGCGTTTTGAATCATAGGGGCAAGTAAACTTTTTTATAGCTATCGGTTAAGCAAATTGAATTTGGGCCAATTATTATAGGAATGGAATGTATGGAATAAAAAGCGTTATTGAAAATAGCTCGCTGATTACGTGAAAGTATTTTTTAAATGTGAAGTACAAAATAATAGTTGCAAAAAATGAGAAGATATTTTATTATTTATACATAGATATACTATGCATAGTGATTTGATGCTTTGCGAAAAGGTGGTTTTGATATGCGGGTTAATAAGGAATTGCTAAAGGGGAGTACGGTTATCCTAATTCTAAAATTACTTGAAAAAAAAACGATGTACGGTTACGAAATGATTAAGGAATTGGAAGGTAATTCTGGAGGCGTGTTTCGCTTCAAGGAAGGGACACTTTATCCCATATTGCATTCACTGGAATTAAACGGGATGGTTGAGGCGTCTTGGTCAGATGCCCAAGGAAATCGGCCTAGAAAATATTATCAATTAACCGATCAAGGTAGGGTGCAGCTTGAAGAAAAAAGACGAGAGTGGGTTGTATTTCGCTCAGCAGTCGAGCAGGTTTTAGGGGAGGCGATAGTATGTCTTTAGAAAAAAATAGTATGATACAAGTTTATTTGGATACAGTAAGTTCTCATATCAAGTGGCGTGAAGTGCATGGTCAGGTGAAATCGGAATTGCTGTCTCATCTAGAAGACATTGTCATGGAGTTGAGAAATGACGGCATTTCAGAACAGCAAGCAGTTACGGAGGCAATACATAGAATGGGAGATGCAGATGACTTAGGGCGACAACTCCAACAAACGC
Organism: Pelorhabdus rhamnosifermentans; assembly: GCF_018835585.1. Taxonomy (NCBI): domain Bacteria; kingdom Bacillati; phylum Bacillota; class Negativicutes; order Selenomonadales; family Sporomusaceae; genus Pelorhabdus; species Pelorhabdus rhamnosifermentans. The sequence continues at coordinate 54,748 of NZ_JAHGVE010000027.1, read as the reverse complement.
ATGTACCACAGAAAAATTGGCCATTGGTTGCAATTGTTACGTTATTGAGCGGCGTGGGTATAGTTTTGATGTATATGCTGGAAATGAGTGGATTATTTACACCATCGGTGCATGTATTCACTAAAAGCCTTATATTTACTGGCTTTGGCGTTGCCATACTGCTTTGGCTGTACTATTGCGATTTTCGAAAGGTGCGCTCCTATACCACATATTTGTATATCGGTACAATGCTACTTTGGTTTATGGGTTTATTTCTTGGGACATCGATTAATGGGAAACAATTTTTAGCTTTTGGGCCTATAAGCATAGACTATAGCGGTATAATTCCGTATGTCTTGGTTGTTTCGCTTGCCGGGATACTTGCAGATAGAGATTGGTCAAACCAGCAATGGGTAAAGAAGGTGTTATTGCTTTTTATAGTCACTTTTCTTTTTTGTGTGATGAGCAACAACACGCCGCTTTCATTTATGTATACGCTGGTATTTCTAGTTCTTATGGCTATTGACGGTGCTAGAAAAGTGCAAATTACTGGATTTTTGATGGTGCCATTAGGGTATATATTAATTAAAATGTATCAAGAAGTAGGCAGTTTAAATTTGGCTTATTATCAATCTGCAAGCTTATGGGGGCAGAGTAATTTAGGGGTAAATGCAATAACTGCTTTTCATACCGATTTTTCCTTTCTCTACTTTATTCAGGAATACGGCTGGTTGGCAGGTCTCATGCTTATTTTTGCAGGAATTGCATTACTGTTAATTCTGGTCAGTGCAACCTTGCAGGTCAAGGACCGATTTGGCAGAATGACAGTAGGGGGACTTACTGTTTGTTTTGCTGTACAAATGACTTGGCATGTGTTGATGTCATTAGGAGTTATGCCTGTAGTATCTATAAGTATGCCTTTTATTAGTTTTGGAGGTTCGCAGACGGTTATACATCTGGGAGCTATCGGGGTTATATTAAGTATCTACAAGCGAAAGAATTTGATGAGAGCTCGTGGCTGACAATTAAATGTGTCCATTTTTAGGAGGCGAAATTTGTAACCGCCCGACTTATTTATATGTACTTGAAATGGTGGGTTTGAAAATTGAAGATGGTATAATAATCTGGACACAAAGTTAAGCACGGAAGGTGGACCAGATTATGAAGAGAGCCGTATATGACAAACAGTTTAAAATGGCAGCAGTCAAACTGTCACAAAGTACGGATAAGTCCGTTCTCGAAGTTGCTCGAGAATTAGGCATTAGCAGCAGTAGTCTATGTCGGTGGATAAATGAATATGATGAATATGGTGAGAGTGCATTCCCTGGTCATGGGAATGCGCTCTTAAACTTTACTTACGAGATTAAAAAGCTGTAAAAACAAGTAGAAGAATTGAAAATTGAGAATGAACTATTAAAAAACTCCAGGCCTTCTTGAAGCAAAAGAAAGTGTAAGATTTCTATTTTTAAGAGAGAACTGTAAAAAATACAACATCAAGAAGGCCTGCAAAATACTTAATATATCAAAATCTGGATATTATGCATATATAACGCGCAGGAAAAGCAATCGTGCTATAGAAAATGAAGTGCTTACTGAAATAATCACAGAAATATTTAAAGTGGTTGATACCCGTCAGAATTATGGTTGGTTACTATAGTTGGGGAGGACCATTCTTTTACTCCCCTGAAATGCGCTTTACTTCTGTGGTAAGCTTTCTTACGGAAATAATGCTGCCTAACAGACCAATTACGACAACGATAATTATCCAAACCATAGAACTAATTCTTCCTGTTGTTTCAGCTCGAAGTAGCTGATAGTTGATAATGGTAAACATAAGCGAAGTAAATAGAGTGATCATGCTGGTAAAACCGGCACCAAGTAGCCTGATTTCTTTCTGCTTTTCGTCTGGCAGCTTTAGCGCTTTTGTTTTATCTAATTGCGGTAAGTTGAGGTACGCCAGTGATCTTGGTGAATAGACAGACCAAAACGTTACAGCAGCTATTAAGGTAAACACTCCTAGTTGAATAAGAGGCAGTTGGAGTACCCCAATCCATGATTTCGATTCCCATCTGTTAGGAGTACCAGACAAATCAAAATGGACAGGGAAGGTATTTGGTAGAGCCGAATAGGCAGGAATGGCAAAATAGAAACTGACTATCACTAGAATAAAAGATACAAATTGCAAGGTTAAGAAACCGCACAGCTTTTTACTAGACTCCTCTTGAGATATCATGATTATCCCCCTCTGTTGACCGGAAATAAGATAGGCACAATAGTAAAATGTTACTGTGAACTGAAAATACGTTGTGGCCTGCTAGGTAATGGCGATTAGCCTAAAATAAAGAATGAACAAACAAATAAGCCGGGATAGTCTTACATCAAAACGCTAAATAAAAAGGCCCGAAGTTAGACTTCGGGTCGCCATCATCCTGGGCCCTTCCAAGATTCGCGTTTTTTCATGGTTTGTCGAACGATTTTCAGCCAAATTCTCTTGGCAAAATTTGCAACTGGTACCATAATTAGAAATGGATGGGAATTTAAAATGTCGCCGCGTCCTAAAAGTGTCACTAGCACCTTTAGGCACGCGCAGGTGAAAGGACCACCTACACGTAACAGTTCATGTCCACGACGACAATATTAATTATACCCAATGATTTCCTGAAAGACAAGCAAAGGTATGTTCGGGTATAATCGGTTTGTTCGTGGGTCAGGGCTATGCGACTGCATGCAATCATCGTAGCACAGGGAAAGCGGTTCAAGTTAGAGCCGAGTCCCCTAACGACACATCATCTATGAAACGAAGCCGCTTGTGTAGGTAAGTATATCTGGCACAGGCGGCTTTTAAATTCCCCAAAATAAGGGCGCGGTATGGTTCGCGGCCTGTTTATGGGGAGGGATAAATGTGTATCATCGTGTACTGAAATGGGAGGCGGTATTGTGGTAGAGAACCTGTTCGATTTTTTGGCTGCAGCCATCGAAACGGAGAACTGGGAACATGTTTCACTCGAAAGAGTGTCCAGCGACTATTACCACGCTTCTCAAAAAGCCGAAAACTATTATGAAAAACTGAAAGAAGTTTTGCCGCCGGAAATGCATGAAACTTTGCTCCGGTTCGATGATGAACGAAATCACATGGAAAATGCCAGTATGGATGTATATTATCGCCAAGGCTTTTCCGATGCGCTGCGGCTTATTTTGCAGGCCATGCTCTGGAAACCGGGCAGAGGGTAAAGTTTTTGCTGATTTAAAAGACTAGGGACGGTGGTTTTGTCCCTAGTCTTTGTGTATGAAATCCTCCCGACAGGACAAACTAATTATATGTTAACCGATACTATTAAAGATATAGAATTTGGGGTGTACGTATGAATACCGGCACCGACCTAAGCCAGCTAAAGCTTTCCCTGTGGAACGCGGCATATTTACAATGGAAAAGTGAAGTTCTTTTTTCAAATCAGTGGTGGCTTATTATTGCCACTATAGTAATTTCATACATAGTTTGGTGGGTTCTGATTGATAAAACACGCTTTGCTCAGCTGCTTTTATTCGGTTCGCTTGTATCTGTCGGAAGAATTGTATTTGACATAATTGGTAGTAATATGGTGCTTTGGAGTTACGATATTCGCGAATCCCCCTTTATGCCAAGCCCGTTTCTTCATAATTTGACCATCTCTCCTTTGGTATATATGCTGCTGCACCAATATACTTCAACCTGGAGAACCTTTCTTTTATGGAACGCAATCATTACAGCCGCCTATTCGTTTATATTACTTCCGTTTTTAGTTTCCACGAAGGTCTTGACGTTTTATAACTGGAACTATATGTACGCTTTCATTTCCGTATTCTTTATTACTTCGTTGTCAAGAACCGTATCTGTTTGGGCGCAAAATTTAGAGAAGAGGGCACCTAAATTCTAAACTAATTTAATCCAGGATTGAATACATTATGATCTACACGTACTTGCCATTGGTGGTAAGTACGTAAAAGTCAACAAGCTCGGAGGAAAAATAAGTAAATCATCGAATTAAAGCCTTAGCTATCATAATAATATAGCTAAGGCTTTAATCATAATATAGAACGGTTTATTAAGTAAGTGCTAAATAATTTATGGGGGACAATAATATGGTAATAGCTATTTTGCCGTTATTTTATTTAGTTCCGTCTTTAGTAGCCTTCCGATACTTTTGACTTGGGCAATTGTATCTTCCTGTTCCTCAAAATCACGAGGTAAATGTTTTTTTTCTATTTTGTTCAATACCCCATGATCCTTAACAACATTTCCGACACTGCAGTTATGTCCATAGCCACATGTATAGCATTGTGAATATCCATGTGCATTTACACCGCCGATTACTGCCATCCTGTTCGACTTCATAACTCCTCCGATAGTCATACTGATCATATCATTTTCCTGTATAATATAAGAAGTACTGACTACTACACCCAGCTTACCTGCTAAACTGAAAGCTCCTTTGTGACGAAAGCAGAAAGTTCTTTCCAGACAAGCATGCCCAAGTGCATTAATCATTCCGCCATAGTTGGGCGCACCAAATACAATTGCATCAGCAACCAGCATTTTATCTGCGATTTCATTCCAGTCATCTTTGATTTTACACTTATTATCGGCTGCACATAGTGTACACCCCAGACATCCGCTGATTTTTTTGCCAGACAATGATAGGTACTCATATTCACAATTACTGGATTCTAGCACCGCTTTTACTGTTTTAGAGGTGATTCCATCCTTTCTGCCGCTTGCACAGATTCCCAATATCATATAATTCATCTCCTTAAGATGTTTTCTTGATTTTAATACAGAAGTCGTTAATGATTCTGTAAAATATTTTACAAATGCGTGGAAAAATCCATTTCAAAGATAATTGACAGATCAAGTGCCATGGTTTATGCTAATTACAAAAAAAATATACTCAAAGTATACTTCTGTAATACTGTGAGTATATTTTTCTGTCAAGTGGGGAGGATTATTATGTATAAAGAAATATCGAAACGTAGTGCTAATAAAATAAAAAACAATGATTTAATTATAGCAGTAGCAGAAAAACTCTTTTTGCAAAATGATTTTGAGAACACAACAATGGACGATGTATCAAAAGAAGCCGGACTTACAAAGCGTACAATATACAAGTACTTCAACAGTAAGGAAGATCTATTCTTTGCTGTAGCACTTAGAGGGGTAGAACAAATCAATTCTAAGTGCGAAGAAGCATTAATGAATGGAAAGAATGCACTTGAAAAAATTCGTCTGACGAACAGAGCAATTTACCAATTCTACATTGAAAGTCCGGGTATGTTACGACTCATGAATTATCAACCTCAAAATAAGCTTAATTATGAGGCAAGTCCCAGCTACCGTGAAATGAGAAGACGGAAAGATGAAATCATTCAACAGTATATGGAAATAATTGGTGAAGGCAAGATTGACGGTAGTATAAATACAAAGCTAGACACAAAAATGGCGGTGTATTTCGCATTTTGCGCTTCTTTTGGCTTATTGAAAATGATATTCACAATGGAAAAGAGTTTCTTTTGGCTTAGGGATGGACTCGATGAGAATGAATTTCTCCTCTTCAGTATGGATTTACTTGCAGACGCTTTAAAATGAAGTTATTATCAGCACTTCAATACCATATGTATGAAATCCTCCCGACAGGAAAAGCTAACTATATCCGAAATGTGGAGGAATGCCTAGTGAGTAATCAAGTACTACAATGGTTAATGCTAATTGTACCTTGGGTAACTTTGTTTTTCATGCCCAAAGAATTTATAAAGCGGTTTATGCCCATAGCTCAATTTTCTATAATTACAAGTATATTATTTGTGGAAATGGGGCAAAATTTCGGGTGGTTCATTTTTGGACAATCAGCTTATCCATTAAGAACACCTTCATATATTTTCGGATTAAATTGTGTTACAACTATGTGGTTATTTTACTTTTTTTATGGTCGTTTTTGGAGATACATCGCAATAGATATGATAATGAACTTTGGGTTTATATATTTATTTCATGTCTATTTTCTCGGCAGTAGAGGACTTTTTTATGAGGTGAGTCTCACTCCCTTATTAAATGTAGTATTTGCAACTATACAAGGGGCTTTATTATATGCCTATCAAATCTGGCAAGAAAGTATCTTCGCCCAAGCTGAAACTAGAAGATCCACTAGTTACTTTACTAACTTTGAACCAGCAAATAAGCCTCTAACTGAAGGTCAAGACAAAGAAAAGGATAATGAACAGTAGATTTCTATATGCCGCTTAAAGCGGCTTTATTCTTTTACAACATAATATTGACAGTATAGACGCATTCGCTAAGATCATCAGGGAGGAGTTTTTACGGTGAGTTAAATAGTTATGGTCATCGTACATACCGGACAATCCAAGAGAAGCCTGCGGTTTTGTTCCTTTTCTTGATGAAGTACCATACAGTTCAAGAGTTTCCTCTGTTGTCGGTATGTTAATATCTGAACCGTCAGCGGCAAGAATAAGAAAACCATTCATCGTTTTTAAATAATGAGCATTATAGTTGTCGCACTTCATTTTACAATCCAAGAAAATAAAGAAATTAAGTCATAAATAATCCTTGATTTAATATAATTCATAAATGATTTATGAATTGGGGATGAAGGAATATGACCAAACGATATCTGACCAGTAATCAGGGGACAACAGTTATTGATGATCAGCATTCTTTAACGGTAGGAGAGAGAGGGCCGATCCTTCTCGCAGATACGGTTTATTTTGAGAAGACTGCACAATTTGACAGGGAAAAGGTTCCTGAAAGGGTTTTCCATGCTAAAGGCGCTGGCGCTTTTGGTTATTTTGTACCTTATAAATCATTCGATTTCTTGACTCAGGCGAAATTTTTACAGAATCCTGAAAAGGCCACACCCGTTTTTACCAGATTTTCGGTAGCCGGTGGCTCGGCGGGTGGTGCCGATACAGTGCGGGATGTTCGCGGGTTTGCAGTGAAATTTTATACGGAAGAAGGCAATTATGATCTCATCTGCAACCATGTTCCGGTATTCCCGCTAAGAGATCCGCTGCAATTTGCGGACTTTGTTCATGCCGTTAAGCCAGATCCGGTCACCAATGCACGTGGTGGACCGATAGCGGCCAGCCGTTTCTGGGATTTCATGTCTCTAAGGCCCGAGTCCATGAACTTTCTCATCTACCTATTTTCAGATATTGGTACTGTCAAAAGCTATCGAACAATTCAAGGCTTCGGAGTCAACACTTACAAATGGATCAATCTGCACGGGGAAGAATGGTATGTCAGGTATTGCTGGGAGCCTTGTGCGGGTGTTGAATATATAGACAGCAAGACAGCAACTCAACTTGCCGGGACTGATCCTGATGTGGCGAGCAGGGATCTCTTTGATACCATTGCGGCCGGGGAATCTGTCGAATTTGAAATGCGGATACAAACAATAAAAGTTGAGTTTGAATGCGACCAGCAGTTTGATATCTTGGATCCCACTCTTATATGGCCAGAGAATTTGTTTCCGTTGATTCCGGTAGGCAGGATGGTGCTAAATAAAAATCCTGAGAATTATTTCGCCGAAGTGGAGCAGTCGGCGTTTTCGCCTGCGGCAATTGTACCTGGCATAGATTTTTCTAACGATAGGGTGCTGCAGGGGCGTATCTTTCCCTATGGCGATACCCAAAGGTATCGTATCGGTACCAATTATTTAGAACTTCCGGTAAATATGCCCAGGAGTCATGTTGATAACAAGATGCAGGACGGATTCATGCAAATCAAGTGCAACGCAGATATCGCCAATTATTTGCCGAATACTTTAAATGGTGGAATGCCCGCGTGGGCACCTGAGAAAGGAAAGCCCTCGCAAGAATATGTTTCAGGAAGCGTGGGCCGACAGGAAATACCGGGAGACAACTATTATCAGCCCGGTTACAGATATCGAAGCATGTCGGGACTGGAAAAGAAACATCTGGTTTCTAATATAATAGAAAGTTTGAGTCTGGCTTATGAGCCTATTCAGAGAAGAATGATTGGACATTTTATGCGAACAGATAGTGAACTCGGCAACAGAATAGCTCAGGGATTAAATTTGAATATATAAGTGGCGTGGTTTTGAGAAGTTATTAAGTATTACTGGGAAGCGCAGGGACGGTTTGTATTACATTTCACCGCCTGCGAACTAATAAAGGTATAGGCTATACTCGATACGGAGAACGTACATTGGTAACGGCTAAAGCCCCTGCTAAATTATGTTAATTTAGCAGGGATTTGTATTTGTATAATGAATATTAGACGTAAGAAGTTTGGCTAGGCTAACATACAATGTGACTAGGCGAAGATTGTTACTACATATGTTAGGAAAAATTAATTTGGGTAGATACTCATATGAAGATAGGTATTGTAGGACTTAGTAACATATGTAAAAAAGCTTACTTACCAGTAATTACGGCTGTAGAAGGTATTGATTTAATATTTTGTACTAGGAATAAAGAACAGTTGGAAAAATTATCAGAAAAGTATAGAGTAAGTAGCTATGTTACATCAGTTGACGATTTAATCGCGTTAAATAGGTAAGCCTAATGATGTTACTACATTTATTTTAGATGATTTTATTCATGTAATAGATACCTTACGATTTTTAATGGATGGGGAAATAACAGATATAAAGGTTCATAGTCTTAAAAAGCAGGGATTATTGTATAATGTAGTTGTTACATTATCTAATGAAAAAATAACTGCTATAGGAATTATGAATAGAGATAGCGGAGTGGCAGAAGAAGTTGTAGAGTATATGAGTTCAGGTAATAAATTAGTGGTAAGAGATTTAGTAAATGCAACACATTTCAAAGAAAATATCGAGACAAAGATTAAATTTAAAGATTGGGACCCAATTCTTTATAGAAGGGGTTTTTACCACACGATAGAATGCTTTTTACATGCAGTAAAAAACAATGAGCCATCAACTCCTTCCATAGAGGATTCGTTGGTAACTCATCAAATATGTGAGGAAATCATTAATTTGATAAACATAAAAAGAGATAGTGGTTAGAGGATGTCTAAAGAAGTGGTAATATCGAATAAATTTCAGCTAAATTCTCTTGCAAGATTTACAATCCGTACTATAATTAGAAACGGATGGGAATTTAAAATGTCGCCGCGTCCTGAAAGTGTTAGAGCACTTCCAGGCACGCGCAGGTGGAATATCACCTACACGTAACAAATTACTGTCCACGACGACAATATTAATTATACCCAATAAATTCCTAGAAGACAAGCAAAGGTATGTTCGGGTATATTCGATTCGTTCGTGGTCAGGGCTATGCGACTGCATGCAATCATCTCAGCATAGGGAAAGCGGTTCCATCGAGAGCCGAAGTACCCAACTGACACAGAATTTATGAAATGAGGCCGCTTGTGTAGGTAAGTATACCTGGCACAAGTGGCTTTTAAATTCCCCAAAATTAGGGCGCACGCTGTTTTGTTCGCGGGTGGCCTGCATGTGGGGGGATAGATGTGTATAATATTGTACTGAAATGGGAGGCGGTATTGTGGTAAAGAGCATGTTCGATTTTTTGGTTACAGCCGTCGAAACGGAGAACTGGGAACATGTTTCACTCGAAAATGTGTCCAGCGACTATTATCACGCTTCTCAAAAAGCCGGAAACTATTATGAAAAAATTAAAGAAGTTTTGCCGCCGGAAATGCATGAAACTTTGCTCCGATTCGATGATGAACGAAATCAGATGGAGAATGCCGGTATAGATGTATATTATCGACAAGGCTTTTCCGATGCAATGCGGCTAATTTTACAAGCCGTGCTCTGGGAAGCCGGTAGAGGTTAATGCTTCTGCTGATGCACGGCTTTTATCAAAAAAACGGTGCCTGATTCAAATGGTGCGGTCCAGGGTTCTTCCTGACATACTAATACCCCAAATCATAGCTTGCTATTTTATGATTTGGGGTATTTTTGCCATGTCTGTTTAACCAGGCAGTATACCCACTCTACTAGATATAGGTGACCTTGCTATTTTTCTTTTTGTACTGTGTGGGAGTTAGTCCGGTTATTTTTTTAAAGGTTTTTGAAAAATGCCTTTCCTCAAAAAAACCAACCTTGGCAGCAATCGTATAAATCGGTTCATTGCTAGAAGACAAAAAAGTTTTGGCATTTTCGATGCGATAAGCAATGATATATTTTATGATACTGATGCCGAGCTCCTTTTTCACGATCTGACTTAAATAAGAGTGGCTGACGTTTAATTTAGCTGAAATCTCATTCAAGGTAATATTTTCCATATAATGTGCATGAATAAATTCAATTGCCTCCATGACAATGGAGTTTGTAACGGTTAATTTATTTGAAAGTTCAAATCTTAGTGAATCTAATGACTCGATAAACTTATGACATTCTTGTTCTATTGAAGTAAAAAGCAATTTTGTGGGGGGGAGATTCTCCGGCTTTCTTTTATTGTAGGTGTCATTGTATTTGTCTGCTAACGCAGTGGATAAGGCGGTATAGCAATAGTAGTAGAGATCATAGTCGAGGCTGGGTTTGACAATGTCTAAAAATAATTTTTTTATTAATCCGTTTAAGTTTGTGTTTAACAAATCATATTTAATAAGTTCTTTAATTTCTCTGAGAATCTTGTCGATCAACTTATAATCGATTTCTTGTCTGATTGAATGAAGATATTTTGAGGTGATCAATTTGGCATCGCGGCAAAAAAAACTGTATGCTTTTAAATCGTGCAGGGATTCATAAGCAGTACGGATGTTTTCAATACCTTTGATATAGTCACTCATGTAACGGAATGAAGTTTTGCAGTTGGCTATCTTGTTAAGTCTGCTAGTTATGTCGAATAGGATATTTTCTTTGCGGGCTTGACTGACAACTTTTAAATCATTGATGATGATGTACAATTGCAACGGATTCACATAAAAGACTTCACCGCCACTATAAGCATCAATAACTGCCTGAAATTCTTTGATAATTTCGTTTCCGGTAAAGTTATAGACACTTTTATTGAGGTTGTGATCCGAATACTCGATTTCCATAATATCATACATATAGAGATAGTAGCCATTGTTATTTAGATTCAGATTGACTTTTCTTTTATAATACTGGAATTCGCGGTTCGTTACACCTCGCAAAATTTCGTGAAGGTATTCATCTTTTTCTAGTCGATTGATCCTAGCAGTCATAATCAGATTCGATTCTTCCTGGTTGTCCATATTGGTAAAATAACAATGGTAATCTTTGCTGAGCGCTTGGGAAAAGAACTGCTTTATTTTATTGATATACTGGCTGTCCTGATGGTTCGTTAGCGAGCAGATGATTTGATTTTCGGCTACGATATTGAAAATGAACAGCGTAGAAACAATACCGGAACATAACAGGTCATGAAAAAGGTTCTGGATTTTAAATATGGGATGCAATAGTTGAATGATAATAATATCAGCGCGAATTTCCACTGCTTTTTTAACAACGGCTTCATAGGAATCAACAGATGAGATAGACAAATCCTTTGTATCCGCATTCGAAAATTTATAAATTCTATTTATAAATTTATCTTCCGCATACAGAATCACTTTTAGCAAGATGATCTCCTCCTCTAATGAGGTCCTTTTTTGTTTTATCAAAAGCCGCTACCCTGTCGAATATGTACTCCAATTAGTGTAAAATGATGCGTTTCGTCTCAGTAAATTTAGTGAAAAATTGAATTATGCAATTCCTTCAGTAGAGAAGAATACTAGAAATACTTTTGGTAGCAGAATCAATATTATTATATATTTTATTATTGCAAGGAGAAAGTAAATAAAAACAAAATAATCTGATGAATCAAATAAATCTCGTAATAAAACCCACATTGTCCTAAAAAAAACACACAAAAATGAGCACATAAACCTCTAGAATTATCTTGTGAGGACTAAATGGATCTCATGATGCGAGAAGTAAAAAGGAGTTGTTGGGTTAATGACAAGTACGGAGGACTTGTATGAAAAAAGTGGTTCCAGTCCTGGTTTCTACAAATTGGGTCGAAAAGAAGTTATGGGGTATTCACTTGTTGATTTTGCTATGAATTTGGTTTTTCAGTCAATCCTCATGTTTTTAACTTTTTATTATACTGATGTCTATGGATTAACGGCTGCAGAACTTTCCGTGATGTTCCTTATTTCCCGAGCCTGGGACATGATATGGGATCCTGCCATAGGGGTAGTGGCAGAAAGACTTAACCCCAAGCACGGCAAGTACAAAAGTTATCTCCTCTACGGAGCAGTTCCTTTTGGCGTAGTTGCTATTATGACTTTTACTGTACCAGAATTTAGTCATGTGGGTAAGTTGATTTGGGCTTACGCCACCTATAATTTATTAATGACTTTGTATACGTTTATCATTAATCCTTATGTTTCCTGTACTACTGTTATGACAGCTGATCCTATGGAAAGGACGAAACTTAACTCGGTAAGAATGACGTTAGCTCAGTCCGGCGGTGTTGTAGTTGCTTTATTTATTCCGGTGCTGTCCCAAGTATTTGGGCAGGGTGATATGGCGAAAGGCTATCAGCTTACGATTGCTTTACTTGCCGTTATTAGTTCATCCATCTTGCTTTACAGCTATACTACTTTGCATGAACGCATTAAAGTCAACTCTCATTTGGATCCGGTTACGGTAAAAGAGTGGTTTCGGCAAATTACCCATAATCAGCCAGGTATTATCATATTTTTGTTGTTTTTGGGCGTCTATGCATTTTCAACGATTCAGTCGGCGTCTGGCATTTACTTTATGACATACAACGCTGCCAGGCCTGATCTTGTGCCGCTATTCTCCATTCTAAACGTATTGCCGTCAGTTGTGGCAGTGCCTTTTGTACCTTTACTTGTTAGAACCATTAAGAAAAAAAATACGGTTGCCTTGGGGCTGATTCTAGGGGCTATCGGTTCCAGTCTAATGTACTTTATTCCGGTCATACAAATTACTTTGCTTATGATCAGCAAATCTATCGCCGCCTTAGGCTATGGTGTGTTGATGGGGATTCTATGGTCTATCTTGCCGGATACGGTGGAATATGCGGAATACAACACAGGCAAACGCTATCCGGCAGTGGTATATACTTTGATTACGCTTGGCTTAAAAGCAGCCTTGGCTATCGGCGGGGTAATCCCAACGATTATTTTAGCCAGTGTTGGTTATATTCCTGCCGCACAACAAACGGCAACAGCCTTGGACGGTATTTTGTACATGACCTCTATTTTGCCCTGTGTTGTTTGTATTGTGACTTTAGCCATTTTCATGTTCTTTTATCATTTGACTGAGGAACGTGTCACAAGCATAATGAACGAATTAAACGAACGAAACAAAACCAAGCTGGATGCCAGCCAGGCTGAGTCTGTTTAGGAAAGCCGAAAACTGAACAAGAGAGAATATATTTTGGAGGGGTTAAAATTGTCAAAAAAATTGCAGGACTTTTCATTGGACGTATTTTCTTTGCAAGGGAAAGTCGCCATCGTAACCGGTGCCAATCAAGGTCTCGGTATGGCCTATGCGGTGGCTTTTGCCAAAGCGGGAGCTGATCTTTTCATACCTCACTATACTGCTGATGTATCCGAGATTAAGGAACTCATTGAAGAAACGGACCGAAAAGTTGGCTTTCTTCAGGGTGATCTAACCGATTCGCAGTACCGGGAGGAGGTGGTTGGTGCCTGTTTGGCTAAATACGGAAAAATCGATATTCTGGTCAACAATGCGGGGGGGAGTATCTTTGGCGAGTTCTTGGATTATCCTGATTCAGCTTGGCAAAAAATCATTGCTATCGACTTGAATGCCGTGTACTACCTCAGCCACAGTGTGGTTAAAGAGATGATCAAGCAAGGTTCAGGCAAAATTATTAATATTGGCTCAGCCCTCTCGTTTACCGCCGACAAAAAATGTCCGCCCTATACAGCCAGTAAACATGCAATCCTTGGTTTGACAAAAGTTTTTGCCAACGAGGCTGGTCCTTATAATATTCAGACCAATGCCATAGCTCCCGGCTTTTTGGCTACCGATGTCAACAGAGAATTGCGTGAGGACAAAAATTTTTATAATAAGATCACTAACCGGATTCCTGGCGGTCGCTGGGGCGAACTTTACGATTTGATGGGTACTGCCGTATTTTTGGCAAGCAGCGCCTCGGATTATATTAATGGCTGGACCATCAATGTCGATGGCGGATTTACGACCACATTATAAAAGGAGGCTGTTTGTATGAAAACCATTGCGGCTGTTAAAATCGGCAGTCTGAAGGATCCCAATGAGCAGACCAGAGGGCGCGTAGCGGTACTTGATTTTCCCGATCAGAAACTAGGCGACGAGGATGTCAAAATCAAGGTGGCCTATTGTGCGATCTGTGGCTCAGATCCTCATTTAGTGGAAGGTATTTTCGATCTGAAGCCGCCTTTTGGTCTCGGACATGAAGTGTCCGGCGTTATTGTAGCTTTGGGGAAGCACGTTACTAAGAAAGGTCTTAAGGTCGGCGACCGGGTAGCAGGTAATTTTTTGAAGTTCTGTGGTACTTGTTATTACTGTCTAAATGGACAGGAGCAGTTTTGTAAAAATGCGAATGATTCCAACAGACCTGGCATGGCGGAATTTATTGTATGGCATGAATCCCAGGTATGGAAAATTCCTGACAGTGTCAGTCTGGAAGAGGCTTGCCTGCTAGAGCCGATATCCATTGCGGTCAGAATTCTGGATAAAACCAAGATGAAGGTTGGTCAGCGAGTCGCTATTTCCGGCGGCGGTCCTATCGGTCTGTTGACCCTTCAAATGCTGAAAATGTTTGGAGCCACTTCTTTAACTCTCATTGAACCAATTAAAGCCAGGCAAGAACTGGCGTGGGAATTCGGTGTGGAATATATCATTGATCCTGTAGATCAGGATGTATGTGAGCAGGCTAAAAAAATTACTGACAACCGGGGCTATGACCTAGTAATCGAGGCATCCGGTTCTCCTAAGGCTGCTAATGCAGCGTGTGATATTGCCGCGAAAGGAGGTACTGTTCTCTACATTGCCATGTTCCCTAAAAATTACGAAATGCCCTTTAATTTATATGATAAATGTTATTTCAATGAGCTTACCGTTTCCGGCATATATGTGGCTCCCTACGCTTATCCGCGGGCTGCCCAGATGCTCCCCAGAATGAATCTGCAACCATTTATTCAAAAGATTTTTACCATTGATCAGGCCGAAGCGGCTTTTGCTGCCCAGGTTAGCGGTAAGTATATTAAGATACTGATTAAATGCAACGATTTTTGATCAGCGGCAAGCCGAGTAAGATAAATCAAAATAAAAGGAGATGCCAATGATGTACAATTATAATTTGAATGTCGACATGGAACTTGTACAGCAACTGGAATGTAAAGCGGTAGAAATTAGAAAAATGCTTTGCAGTTTTATCTATGAGATCGGTATGGGGCATTTGGGGGGAGAACTGTCTGTTACTGATATGGCGGTAGCACTGTATTACAAATACATGACTTATGACCCTAAAAACCCTAATTGGGAAAAACGCGACAGGCTGATATTAAGCAAAGGTCACTGCGGAGAAACTTTGTATACTATTTTTTCTGATCTGGGCATGTACACCATGGAGTACATGATAGAACATTTTGAGACGCTAAAAACGGCTAAATTCGGTATGCATCCCAACCGGAAATATGTAGAAGGCATCGAAGCATCCACAGGTTCCTTGGGTCACGGCTTATCACTGGCCACCGGTCTGGCTTTGGGTGCAAGAATGTCGAAGGCGCCGTGGCGAACGTTTTGTATCATAGGCGATGGAGAAATACAAGAAGGTTCTAACTGGGAGGCATTTATGGCAGCTGGCCATTATAAACTGGGTAATTTGGTGGCTATCGTTGATAAAAACGGTCTTCAGATGTCGGGTTCTACTAAAGATACGATTGATGTCGATCCACTGGGGGACAAAATCAAGGCTTTTGGCTGGGATGTTATCGAAATCCAAGGCAATGATATGTATGAAGTTTGCAATGCATTGCAGTCTTTGCTGCCTGCAGATCCTATCACACGAAGACGGCCCATTTGTATCATATCGAACACAACCAAAGGTCAAGGCGTTGATTTCATGGAAAACAATTGTGCCTGGCATGGTGGTGGTATTGCCAAAGCTCAGTTAGATGAAGCTCTCGTATCCATAGAAAATTGTAGAAAGGTGAGATGAATCATGGCAGTTGAAACCACTTTTGATTTTAATCAGATGTTATCATCCGCAAGAGAAGCCTATGGAGTTGAATTGATGAAAATGGTGGATGAAGGCTTAGATTTTGCCTTTACCTGTTCCGATAATGTAGCATCGTCGACATCGACTGGCAAGTTTATGAGGAAATATCCTGAACGCTGTGTGAATGTGGGAATTGCTGAAGCCAATCAGGTGGGTATATCGGCAGGTCTGGCTCTTTCTGGGAAAATCGTATTTTCACAGGTATTTGGACCCTTTCTTCCCTTGCGGGCAGCCGATCAAATCCATACGGATATAGCCTATAACGATGTGCCAGTCAGGTTGATCGGTACTCATTCCGGGGTTACATCCGGCGGTGGGCCAACTCATAATGTAATCGCTGACCTGTCTTTCTATCGCGCTGTGCCTAATTTAACGATTGTCGTACCGGCAGATGCCAACCAATGTGCCCGAGTGGTCAGAGAGTCCATGAAGTATCCAGGCCCTATGATTATTCGCATTGCCAGAGGCGCCGAACCGGATGTATACAAGAATAATGATTATGAATTTACTATCGGCAAAGCTATTACTATCAAGGAAGGTAAAGATCTTACTTTGATTGGTACGGGGAATAGCGTACACTGGTCGCTTATGGCTGCCAAAGAATTGCAGGAAAAAGGCATCACAGCCAGAGTCATTGATATGCATACCATCAAGCCCTTTGATACTGAAGCTGTTTTACAAGCTGTCAAAGCGACGGGCTGCGTAGTGACGGTGGAGGATCAGAGTATCAATGGTGGGCTTGGCGGCGCTGTGGCCGAAGTGATTGCGGAAGCCGGCATCCTTTGCAAGTTTAAACGAATCGGTCTGCCTGATGAGTTCTCTGTCATCGGCGATCCTGACGAGATTTACAAGTATTATGGGTTGGATGGACATGGAATTGCTGAGACCGTAACAAAACTGTTTTTTTAAATAGCAAAGCTTCAAAACAAGTTTAGATAGAACGCAATAAAAAATGGAGCAGCAGAGGATATGAGAGCGTTAATCAAGAGTTAGCGGTGGGCGTTCATGACTTCTGCTGTTTATTTACTTCTTTATTGTGTTAATTATAGAATCCACTATTCGATTTGAAAGGATGGTTTTATGTCAACAATGAAACAGTTATGGTTTGCTGCTGAAAACAGAGTGGAACTTCGCGAAGTGGAGATTCCCAAAGTAGGACGCAATCAGGTCAAGATTAAAATCGCCTACACAGCCTTGTGCGCAACGGATATTCATCAGGTTTCGATGGGTTTACTGGGCGCCAAGCCGCCAATGCCCTTAGGACATGAAGCTTCCGGCGTGATTGAGGAACTCGGGGTAGGCACGGAAAACAGCGGTTTGAAAATTGGTGATAAAGTATGCCTTTATCCAACTATAAACTGTGGAATTTGTCCGGCCTGTAAAAAAGGGGAACCTCAATACTGCAAAAATTTCAAAACAACAGGAGCATTTGCCGAATATGTGGTTACTGACATCAGCGCAGTATTTAAAATTCCGGATGATGCCGATTTAAAGAAGTATTGCCTGGCTGAACCTGCCAACTGTACAATTCGCGCGATGGATCTGGTAGGCATCAGACATGGCTGCTCGGTTGCTATTTCTGGAGTGGGCGGCATCGGCTCGATTATGCTGAACATGATTTTATTGAGCGGGGGTGTTAAGATTACGGCGATTGATCCGGTTGAATCCAAGCGCAAATTGGCATTGGCTATGGGTGCGCAATATGTCATTGATCCGATTGATGAGAGTATCGAAAAACGTGCCGACGAGATTACCAATGGGTCTGGCTTTGATTATGTGTTCGAAATGTCCGGATCTCCTAACGCTGCCGAACCGGCTCTGCAAATTCTGGCTAAATGCGGAACGCTGGTATACTTTGCGGTTTATCCGCCGAAATATGAAATGCCTTTAAATTTATACGATTTATACATGAAAGAAGGCCGCATCCAGACTGTGTTTACAACCAATACCATTATGCCACGCACAATCAGCCTGATTCCAAGATTGCAACTGGATAAGATTATCGGTAAAATAATGCCGCTTAGCGATGGGGTTGAAAGTTTTGAAGTATTTAAACAAGCAATTTATCCTAAGATCTTGCTGGACTGCAGTAATTAGTGTTTGAGCAACCGCTGCGGTCGGCTGGCCGAATGCGGCAGGGGGTGTGTTAAAGTTGAATATTTGTTAAAAATCGGAAATGAAAATTGATTTTCCGATTAAAATGAAATTGTTTGTAGTAGGAGAAGAAAGGTGAATGAGCTGTGCTTTACGGTGCTTCCAACGCAATCGGCCGTAGTCAAGGCTTGTTATTCACTGGCCTGTTATTTTCTCCTAGTAACGATTTATGCCTGCGTAAATAATCCCTATAGCGCGATGCCGGCAGCAATGACTCTTGACGGAGACACCCGGTCGAGTCTGGCTAGCTATCGCATGACTGCGGCCTTCATCGCAACATTGATTCTTTCACAGTTCATGCTTCCTTTTGTAGAACGGATGGGGCAGGGGAACCAAGCCAACGGGTTTTTCTTCGCAGCCCTTACTTTTTCGGTTATTGCTTTTCCCTTTTATCTGTTTTGCTTTTTTAATACCAAGGAGGTCGTTAATGTTCCGTCGGAAGATTTTGATTTTCGTAAGTTGATGAAAGTGTTGAGCGGAAACCGGCCGGTTTGGATTATGTTAATCACCTTTGTCTTCTGGGGGTTCTACGAGGCATCGGTCGGCGTTGTCAAACTGTACTATTTTACTTATTTCGTTGGCAATCAGTCATTGTTTATTTTTAACGCCGGCCTTTTGTATCTGGGGCGGGTATTTGGTGCATTTTCGCTTTCAAAACTGGTCACCAAGGTGAATAATAAGCGAACATTACCGATGATCAGTTTTTTAATCAGTGGTGTGTTGATGATTATTATGAATTTTTTGCCTGTACATACTCAGGCAGGGCTTATCATTTATAACATTATGACTTTTATCACGGGTATTGGCGGCGGCCTCGGTTTGGCGTCAATGTTTGGCATGGTGCCAGATACAACCGAATATTCCCAAAATAAATACCATGTTCGTGTCGCCGGTTTTATCTCATCATTTATTAACTTCGCATTTAAAGTCGGGATGGCACTTTGCACCGCCGTTATTGGCTGGGTGTTGGGATTTTTGGGGTATTCCGCCAATCTGACCCAAACTCCAACAGTTTTGAGCGCCATTAATATCTGCATGAATCTGGTTTGTGGCATCACTTTGATTGCCGGAGGTATTCTTATGGCTTTTTATGATCTGGATAAAAATAAATTTTCACAAATGGTTGATGAACTGGGAAGCTCAGATGTGGATTCAGTGGGATCGGCTAAATAAATTTTCCGTGGCTGGGCTCAACAGCAAACTGAAATAATTGAATGCATTATGGTGTTATTGGGTACCGACCATTCTGAAAGCAGCGCAGCACACTAACCATCGCATGTTTGGTAGCTAGCTGTTATCTGCATAAAGGTATTGTATGTCAAACTAAGCTTAGAGACTAACGGTTTCATTTTGTTTTTTGTCTTAAACAAAACGAAAGGAATGATCATAAAAATGGCAAAAACTGATTTGGCTAAAGCGATGGCGGAACTTGATGAAGAGCTGGTAGTGGCAGGAGTTACAGAACAACTGGCTGGCGATGTTCCGGCTATCGACGTCCTGGCTCAATTGCAGCAGGGTATGGAACAGGTGGGGAAACTTTACGAAGCAGGTGATTATTATTTGTCCGAACTGATTATGTCGGCTGACGTGTTTTCCACGGCTGCCGAGCTGTTGGGATCGGCTTTGACGGCAGACGGTGCTTCGAAAAAATTAGGCACCATGGTTTTGGGTACAGTCAAGGACGATATCCATGATATTGGTAAAAATATTGTTGCCACTATTTTAAACTGCAATGGGTTTCAAGTTGTGGATCTCGGCGTGGACGTCCCCATCTCCGATTTCGTAGCTGCGATAAAGACCCATAAACCACAAGTTGTCGGGATGTGCTGCCTGCTGACAACGGCGTTCGACGTAATGAAGGCAACCGTCGCCGCCGTTAAGATGGCCGACTCTTCTGTCACCATACTAGTTGGCGGTGGTCCGGTAGACGCAAGTGTCTGCAAGTATGTTGGCGCTGACAAATACTGCCGAAACGCCTATGATGCAGTGGCAGCCATCAGGAAGGCCGTGGGAGTGAATTAATCATAAGATATTAATTATACTCATCACGCCGTTAGCTCAGAATAAGTTGAGGAGTGGATTAATCATGAAAACAGCACAACAATTACTGAAAGAACGCACGGAAAGATTGAGAAAGACGATTGCCTTTGAAAAAACCGATCGAGCTCCAGTTTTCCTTAATGGGGATGCTTTTTTCGCCAAGCATGTAGGCATGAAGCTATCGGAGTTTTGCGCAACTATGAAAGCGTCCCATAAAGCCATTCTTGATTCATTTAAAGATTTTGGCGATGTTGATGGAACAGGCAGTACTTTTGCGACGGCAACGATGTTTCCACTAATGTTTTACACTAGGATCAAATTGCCGGGGCGTGAGCTTCCTGGTGATACTCTGTGGCAACTTGACGAACGGGAAATGATGACGGTGGCCGACTATGACACTATTTTGAATAAAGGCTGGAAAGATTTCAGCTATGATTACTTGAAGAATCGGTTAGGCATTGATCTTGATTCGCTAGTTGCCCAGCTGACAGATGTTCCGCAATTTAAGAAAAATTTCGAAGCTGCCGGCTATGTGGTATATAGTCCCAGCGCATCAATCACAGTAAATGAATTCTTGAGCGGTGGACGATCTTTCCCAAAATTTATGCGAGATCTGTTTAAAATGCCTGACAAGGTGGAAGCTGTTTTAGATGTCATTCTTGAAGAAACGCTGGCCGATTTTCGGCAACAAATACGTGCTGTTAAACCGTTGGTCGTATTTATTTCGCCAGCTCGGGGGGCCAGCCAATTTTATTCACCGAAGCTATGGGAACGTTTCGTCTGGAAATATTTGAAGGCAACTGCTGAAATGGTCATTGAAGAAGGTGCGGTAGCCGACCTTCACATTGACGGTAACTGGGAACGCGATCTGGAATATTTCAAAACCTTACCTCGACAGAAATGCATCTTCGAGTTAGACGGCGCAACCAATATCTATAAATCGAGAGAAGTTCTCGGCGATCACATGTGCATTAAAGGGGATGTTCCCGCCGCCTTGTTGGCGCTTAGTACTCCTGATGAAGTATATAACTATTCGGCTAAATTGGTTAAAGATTTGGGCCCCGGCTTTATTCTAGCTTCCGGTTGCACCATACCGCCGAATGCAACCGACGAAAACGTCAAAGCCATGATTGCTGCCGCCACCGGTAAGTAACCAGGGAGTAGTGATCTTAGTCAAAATGAGAAAGTAAAAAATAAAATAAGAAGGTGGGAAAAATGATAGGAAAACGACTGGTTGTATTCTTGAGCGGTGTATTCTTATTCTGCATGGCGGGAACGGTCTTGGCCGCAGAGGGGGCAGACAGTTCCTCTAACAATGATTCTATCGAATTGAAAGCCGAATTGCAGGATATTCGGCTGCGCGTCAAAGCGCTTGAAGCCGCACTGGCCGCCAAACAAGATGAACTGGATAAAAAGAATAAAAATAAGAGTGAGCTTACTAATTTAGATGTTCGCGTAAACAATTTGGAAAAAAAAAGCGAGAAAAATGATAAGTTGAGTGATACGTTATCTATTTCTGGATTCCTTCATTTATCAGACCAATATTGGAATAATAGTGGTGACTTTAAACATATTACGGCTAAGACGGGCGAAACGCCGCACACGAACGATGGTCATTATCCGGCAGTGGGTATTGACTTGTATATCAATTACAAAGTCAATGATAAATGGCAAATAAAAAGTGAAGACGAAGTTGTTAGAGATTTAAGAAGCGGTGGTTACTGGTCTAATGGGGCCGATGGCTCAGTAGCTGCTTCACAGCATGCTGATCAACTGTATGCAGAAGGTATTGTTGGTGCTACTACTCTTAAAGCTGGTAGATTCGATTACGGAGCTGCTTATGGCCTGATAGTAGCACCGGGACGTAGTAAAGGGATAGATGGCGTTCAATTTGCCTTTGGCAATAAAATAAAAACGATTCTTACTTACGGCTATTATGGGCAAGCTTGGTCTGGTATTGCGATCAATTCCAATATTATTTCGTCGGCAACAGATAACCGCTATGCTGCTCTTGAATTTGACACACCCCTTTCACAAGATTCCAATTTTAAAGTTGCTTTTCATAACATAAGAAATGATGGTTCAGACCTCACAGTCATGTTACATAACATTAATTTGTGGGAAGTTGGCGCAGATAAGCTGATTGCTAAAGATTTGCAGCTATTTGCCACTTGCGGCCAATCGAATGCATCTACCCAAAATAAAGCCTATGCAGCCGGGTTGACCTATAAGCAGGTTGATATCAAAACGCCTGGCTCCTATAGCATTACGGCAAGTTATCTCAAAGCAGAAGCAAAATCATCGATAATGCCTCCTGCTTCTAATTACTGGGTTTCTAAATACGATTGGGGTCTGGAAGGTCCTGAACTAAGTGCCGTGGCTATGTTCGCTAAAAATCTGGGGATGAATGTTTGGGCTTCCTCCCTCAAAGCGACTGACGGTATTCACAACGGAAAAATAAATACTGTAAAGGCCCAATTTAGCCTTTACTTCTAAGTAAAGCGAGCAATGTAAATTTCACATCCATTGCAAGAAGCACGGGTTTACATTGGTATTCACCATGGTTTTATGCGATAACATGAAATCACATACATCCCCGTGCTCTGTAGTTTTCGACTAATAAGGTAAGGCACAGACGATATTTTCACAACGTTTTGTGCCCGGAGCGTAGCGAAAGGAATGGTCATAATAATGAAAATTGAGGCAGCAGTTGTTTTTGAGAAAGGACAACTATTTCAAATTAAAGAACTACAATTAGATGCCCCAAAACTTAATGAAGTACTAGTTAAAGTAATAGCTTGTGGTGTTTGCCATACTGATGAAGTTGCACGTCAACAAATTATACCAGTATTTCTTCCTGCAGTATTTGGTCATGAAGGTTGTGGAGTTATTGAATCAGTAGGTCCAGGTGTTACTAATTTTAAAAAGGGAGATCGTGTTGGTTTATCTTATGGATATTGTGGTACATGTGAAGCATGTCGTTCTGGTCATCCTTATGGATGTGAAGAAAACCGCCATTTAAATTTCTCTGGAAGGCAATTCGATGGAACTAAACGTATTCATTATAATGGTAAAGAAGTATCTTCATTCTTTGGACAGGGGGTATTCGCTACATATGCGGTTGTTCATGTTAATAACTTAATTCTTGTACCAGACGGTGTGGATTTAGCTATGGTTGGTCCTATGGGGTGTGGTATCCAAACAGGTGCGGGAGCAGTTTTAAATTATTTAAAACCAGATCCTGCAAGTTCTATTATCATTACTGGATGTGGTCCGGTAGGATTAAGCGCTGTCATGGCAGCTAAAATTGCTGGATGTACAACTATTATTGCTTGTGATATTGTAGATTCTCGTTTAGAAATGGCTAAAGAATTAGGCGCAACTCATACAATCAATAGTAAAAATGTTGAAAGTGTAGTTGATGAAGTTAAGAAACTAACTCGTAGTGGAACAAACTATGCTATTGACTGTACAGGTATTGGAACATGCTTAAGACAATCATTAAATTGTACACGTAGTTTAGGTACCTGTGTTGTCTTAGGTGCTACACAAGAACTTACAATTCATGTAGAAAATGAATTAATGGGAGCCGGAAAGAAATTAGTAGGTTTGGTTGAAGGATGTTCTATCCCACAAATCTTTATCCCGAAATTATTAGAATATTATAAAAATAACAAATTTCCATTTGATAAATTAATTACTTATTATGACTTCAAAGATATTAATCAAGCATTTGAAGATACTCATAAAGGCAAAGTTATTAAAGCTATATTAAAAATGAAAGACTAGGAGGTAATAATAATGAATCCACATTATCCACATCTAGGTAGTCCTATTAAGATTGCTGGATTAACATTAAAAAATCGTATGGTAGGTGCACCAATTTCAATTCCAGAAATTGGACCAGATGAAAACTTAACAAGAGATAACTTGGCTTTTTATGGCTTGCGATCAAAAGGTGGAGTTGCAGCTATTACAATCAGTGAGGGAATTGTCCATAGTGCTACAGGAAAAACTCATACGAAACATATTCTATTAGACACTCGTATGAGTTTACCTTCATTAACAGAATTAGCTAGTATGGTCCATCGTCATAATTGTTTGGCTTCTATTGAGTTATCACATGGAGGTAAATATGCTGGTAACCGTAGCCAAGCAAACGAAAAAGCTAAGCGTTTTGGTCCTATTGATGAGATTTGGCCAGATGGTACACATGTCTATGAAATGCCAGAAGAATTAATTCTTGAAATTGCTGATAGTTTTGGTAACGCAGCAGCCATGGTTAAAGAAGCTGGTTTTGATATGATATTAGTTCATGGTGGTCACGGATGGCTACTATGTCAATTTATGTCTCCTAACACTAATAAGAGAACTGATAAATGGGGTGGAAGCCTCGAAAATAGAATGCGTTTTCCATTGCTATGTATTGAAAAAATTCGTGAAGTAGTTGGACCTAATTTCCCAATCGAATTTCGTATGAGTGGAGCAGAATATACTGAAGGTGGCTATGACATTAGCTATGGTGTTAAAATTGCTCAAGCATTAGATGGTAAAGTAGACTTAATTCATGTATCTGCAGGTGTTCATGAAAATAGGGACGCATTTGTTATTACACATCCTTCTGTCTTTATTGAACATGGATGTAATGTCCACTTAGCAGCAGAAATTAAGAAAAATGTTAAAACTCCGGTTGCTACATTAGGTGGATTAAATGATCCTGATATGATGGAAGATATTATTGCTAGTGGTAAAGCTGACATTGTTGAAATGTGTCGTCAATTAATGGCTGACCCTTTCTTTCCTGAAAAAGCGTTAACTGGCAGAAAAGCTGATATTACTAAATGTTGTCGTTGTTTTAGCTGTTTTGGTGCTTATATGACTACACGTACAACTGTCTGTGCATTAAACCCTATGATTGGTAGAGAAAGAGAACATGAATGTGCTTTTTCTCCAGCAACACCTAAAAAGGTATTGATTGCTGGTGGTGGTCCTGCTGGTATGTCAGCAGCTTTACAAGCTGCTGCTCGTGGACATCAAGTTATTTTATTTGAAAAGAATAGTCATTTAGGTGGTCAATTACTTTGCGAAGAATATATTCCATTTAAACAAGATTTATTTAACTATTCTCAATTATTAGCAAAGAGATTAGCCGAAACAAATGTAGAAGTACGTTTAAATACTGAATTAACTCCCCAATTAGCTCAAGAATTAAATGCAGATATGATTATGTGTGCAGTAGGAGCAGTACCTGTTGTACCTCCAATCCCAGGAATTGATATTAGCGGTAAAGTAGTAGGATTAGACGCTATTCATCAACCTCAACCAGCGGTTGGAGATAAAGTAGTTATTTTAGGTGGAGGATTAGTAGGTACAGAAACAGCTATTTATTTTGATAGTCTAGGAAAAGATGTTACTGTTGTAGAAATGAAAAACGATTATGCTCCAGATACATCAGAAATGCATAAAATTGCCTTAGAAGTAACATTAAAGAAAGGTCATGTTAAAATGCATTTAAATACAAAAGCTAAAGAAGTCACTGAGGAAGGGTTATTATGTATAGATAACAATGGAAATGAAGTTTTATATTCTGCAGATTCTATTTTTATTGCTGCTGGTATGAAACCAAATTCAGCATCTGTTGAAGCTCTACGTTATGCTGCACCTAGATTCTTCCAAGTTGGAGACTGTTTTAAAGTGGGTAAAGTATTAGAAGCAGTTCATGGTGGTTACTACGGTGCTTTAGATATCTAACATTAATTGGGCGTTCTTAAAATAGAACATATTGTAAAAACCAAGCGGCTCTCTTAGTAATCAATAAGCCACACCCTTTAATCCTCTGAATTAGACACGAAACTTGCTAACAGACTCCTGAAGGACTTGGCGATTTTCTTTAACAGCGACGTTTTTGTTATTAATTATGCTCCAAATATTATAACTTCCAAGAACGAGTGCCATAAAAGCGCACATACCAGCCATGACAAGAATTAATTTGTACTTTATTTGTTTCACTCATTTGTTCTCCCCCAGGATATCTTTAGTTTACGCAAACCAGCCTAGCCAGACTCAATGCTTTTATGGCTTGCTCTCCCGGAAAAGGTCGCTTTGAAGAACGATTAAATGAACTGCCGCTACAAACTTGTACAGCTTTTGTGCAAATGTATCGGCAGTCTTTATTTTCATTATGTCGAACGAAAATTCAAATATACATTCATTGATAAGATGAAGAATCTGATTTTTGAATGGTAAATTTTTCATGGCGAAAAATGTCGAAATCAGTGTATTTTTGAGTAAAAAATGGTAAAATCGCCCATATGGGCGATAGTAATGCTGAATCAAGATATAGTATATTGAAGTTGTTCAAGGCAAGAGGGTAAAAATTGTCTGGAGGTAGTATGATGGATAAGATTACAATGCATTTGGCAAATACTGAACAGGACGTACAAGAGGTATATTATGTTAGACGTGAGGTTTTTGGCAAAGAGCAAGGGTATCGTAAGCAAGATTTAGTAGTGGGGAGCAAACCGAATGAGTATCATATATTATGTAAGAAAGGTGGTGTACCCATTGGCGCTGTAACTTGCGAACAAGGTAATTCTTTAGGTTCCATCTCTTTGGAGCAGTATTTTGATCTAAAACCCTACTATGAGCAATATGGAATGGTAATGTATTATTCTAGGCATGCGATTATCAAGGAATATAGGGGAACGACCGTAGCACTTGCTTTATATTATTTTCTTTGGTTATTTGCAAAATATCGGAGTTGTGGTTTTGTGGTCAATGTTTCTAGGAAGGATAATAAGTCAGTGATAGCCATTATGCCCAAACTGGGGTTTAAAATAGCCGGAGAATGTATATATGGTTCTATTGGAGAAGTTTGTGTGTGGAAGGCTGAACTTAATGATTTTTTATATGATCTCGATGCACGCAAATCTCGAGCGCTTCATGGTATTATGCCTCGTATTGAACTACCGGAAATCATGCAGAGTGTATCTTAATACTAGCGATAATTTTGAAAAAGTGTTATATAAGATAATAAGGTAGAGCAAGTGAAAAAAGAAGAATAGCTGTGCTTTCGCTAGCGAAGGCTCAGCTATTCTTCTCATGCAATGGACAATCTATTGTATAGTATATAGATCTTCAACTGGACTGAATTTTTTATATTTGTTGGAATAATTGGTGGAAAGAAGCGGTGACAAAGCCTTAACGGCGAGGGCAGCACGCGACGGCGTGCCTGTTTTTAGCAGCATATTTTTTATATGGGTTTTTACGGTATTAAGGCTGATTATTAACAACTCGCTTATTTCCTTATTGGTTTTTCCCTGTGCAATCAGTTTAACGATCATTTTTTCCCGTTCAGTGAAAAGATCTTTATATCCCTTTTTTATGTTTTGGTGGGCTTTTTTATCATAGTAGTCAAAGACAATCTGAAGATAATGCTCTTCATTATGGCTATAGGAAAAGCAACTGTAATTTATTTTGGTATACTTATAATCAATTGTTCCGGTCTGGGTTGGCATATAATACGCATCATGGTGAAAGAAGGCAAATTCACGGCAGATTTCTTGCAAACGGCTATATAAGTTATAACAGAAATTTTGCTTAAATAGCAAATTTGCTCGCTGATTGACATAAATACAATGAAGGTTCTGGTCAAAAAAACATATTCCCTGATTGGCATGTTCCAATACATCCCAGGCTCCGGAGTAGAGTTCCGCCATTTGAAGTTTGGTGTACACTGATTGGATGTGGCCGCTTAATAAATAGAATAGTGTCATTTCGCTATTGCTGAAATCGTTTCGGGATAGTTTTCGGTACATGCAAATTCTTCCCGTAAATCTTCCTTGAGTTACTACATTGATTACTGCCATATGATAGAGATTATTAGCAAGATATAATTCGGCGAAACTGGGGGATTTCTTCCAAGCACTAAAATAATTAGAATCGGATCTGCGTTCAGTAGGTAATATATTTGAGGTAGAAAATAAATGATTTAAATGAAAGTCGTGTTTTTCATATGTCTTTTTGTAGTTTTGAAATATTTTAGGGTCTGTATCTAATAATTTTCCACAGGTCACACTGCGTGTAGCAGGATCGGGATGGAAATAGCCGCCATTATCATATAGAACTAGCTCTTGCAAACTGCGTAACAAGGTAGTCTCAAAAAGGTCAATATCTGTACATTCGTGTATTGTTAGAGCAATTTTATTAAAACGTACCAACTCAGTTTCTGAGATATGCATGTGAAATACCACCTTTATTTATTTGCTCATAGGCTAGGGAAATCTTATTGTTACATTTCGAAATAAATTAAATATTCCCTTCTAAGCTTTGTAAATTGGGGACGAAAGGAATAGTATAAGTCACCCATGTGGGTGATGGTGAAAGTTAAGCTGATGTAGTACGATTAGTTTTAATGAACTCTTTCTTGGAATAATTATTATTTCTTAATTAACTTAATTAAGCTGAATTTTTAAAATGATTATATAATATTAAAATGAAAGGGGGTGCTATCCATATTGCCCTGGATTCTTGCGCTATTGTACGAAGGGGGGGATTTACTGACGTGCTAACGTTTGTAGCTTGCTTTTCGCCGTCATATACAATTAAATGGTCACAGGACAGTAAAGAAGAGTAACAGGAGGTAGAGTAATTTACCATGTTAAAAGTAATTATTGCTGATGATAACTTTTTTATGCGGCAGGTTCTGAAAGACGTTCTCGTGGAAATCCCTGAAGTAGACATTATTAGTGAAGCAGAAGATGGACAACAAGTGGTTCAATTGGTTGAAGAACTGGATCCTGAAGTTGTATTTTTGGATATTGATATGCCCGGAAAGAACGGTATTAAGGTGGCCAAAGAAATTTTAGATATTAATTCTAAGATTTTTATAATTTTTGTTACAGGTTATAGTTGCTATACACATGAAGCTTTTGAAGTTTATGCGTTTGATTATTTAGTCAAACCTGTTGATAAGGGACGAGTCCGGCGAACGATAAATCAAATTAAGATTTTTACAAGAGAGAGGATTCAGACGGGACTTTTGAAACGGGCAAAATCATTGTTACAGGGTGAACATTCTAAACTAAAAGTTTTGTCCAATGAAAAAAGTATATTTGTAAATATTTCAGATATTATTTTTGTGACACGCAGCGAGCGTAAAACCATAATTTATGTTGTGGGAGGCAGTGTGATACAAACGAATGAGCCGCTTCAGAGTTTGGAGAAACGATTGGAACATTATCAATTCTTTCGTTGTCACAAGGGTTTCATTATTAATCCAAGTATGGTGCTGGAAATTTTTCCATGGGGCAATAAAACTTATCTGGTGAAGTTAGCAAATACCAAAGAAACAGCATTGATGACCGTGGAGCACGTGCGGGAATTTCAAAAGCAATATTGTATATAAAAATAAAATAGTATTGTTCAAGTCGTAATCCTCTTGGGAGAGGGCAATGGTTAGTAACTTATTGTCTTTTTACTAAGAGGATTATTTTTTTGAAATTTTACTGCAGAATCAACTGTTTAAAGATGATAGTGGTAAATCGACTTTATGATCAAGTAAATGGGCTTTTTCGACAATAGCTATGGTAATGTTTTGGAATATTTGATAAAAAAGTAAATATAAAGAGGTTTTAACAGCAATGATGATTAAAAAATTCTCTCAAATTTTTACTGCGGAGGCGCGTAAAAATATTGGGAGAACGTTATGCTTTTCTGCAATGGGGATGTTTTTTTTAGTCCTTAATGGTCTGTTTATGCTGTGATGGAGGTGAATATTATCGGATGGTATGTATTGCGTACTTCTGTTGGTAAGGAGGACGTAGCATTAAAGATTTTACGAAAAATGTGTTTGGATGTAGAATTTATTTTTCCTCGGCGAAGAATAAGCTGGCGGAAACAAGGTCGGATTATTCAATTAATACGACCCTTGTTTGAAGGGTATTTTTTTGTTGTCTGTTCTGAAGAGCAGATTACAGTATTTGACCGATTGCTACGAATAAGCAGTTTAAATATTGCTTGGTTAGTGTATAGTGCTGGATCATTGGTTCCGATTCTTAATGAAGAGAGGCAGTTAATTGAGCGGTTGATCGATAGTGAAGGGATTGTGGACGTGAGTACAGTTAAGAAACAGAATGATCAACTGGAGATCGTGGATGGGCCGTTGGTAGGATTAGAGAATATTATTAAGAAAGTTTCGGGCCGAAAACGCCGGATAACAATAGAAATTTCCCTATTAGAAGAAAAAAGAAAGGTAGAGCTTGAGGCAATTTTACTTTAATACCGAACTAGGAGGCGACCAGAATGAATACAGTACGTTCATTAAATGCCTGGATTCCATATCGAAGGCCGAGCTATAAAAGCCGATTGCGTCTTTTTTGTTTTCCTTATGCAGGCGGTAGCGCTTCAGTTTTTCGTGAATGGATTGATTCTTTTCCGGCGGGAATAGATGTCTGTCCTATTCAATATCCCGGCAGAGAAAAAAGAATAACTGAGCCACCGTTTACATTAGTGGAACCGTTAATTGATGCATTAGTCAATGGTTTATCGCCAGAATTTAATATTCCTTTTGCTTTTTGGGGGCATAGTTTGGGTGCTTTGATTAGTTTTGAACTGGCCAGACGACTTCAAAAGCGGGGAGTTTATCCTGTTCATTTATTTATATCGGGCTATTGCGCTCCTGTAATAGCGAAAAGAAAGTTTCCGATGCATTTGTTGCCAGATGTTGAATTTGTAGAGAGATTGCGCGCATATCATGGTACTCCCGAAGTTGTATTAAACAACAATGAATTAATGAGGGTGTTATTGCCCACGCTCAGAGCCGATTTTGCACTTCATGAGACATATGTATATCCATCTGCTGCTCCGCTGAATTGCCCTATTTCCGCTTATGGGGGAATAAAAGATCCAGAAGTGTATTATCATGATTTGGAATTGTGGAAGATGCAGACTATACAGAACTTTAAATTACAAATGTTTCCTGGCGATCATTTTTATATACATTCCTGTCGTAGACAGTTAGTTAATTCGATTATTAATGATTTAATATTGGATTATAGAAAATCTTCTTTAGAGCAGGAGGGTATAAATACTGGAACGTGGATTTAAATTGTTGTGGTTAAAAAGTGTCACTTCGTTAATTGTGGGTTTAAAATAATTAAAGTTAACGCCTTAGGCGTTTTATTTTTTTCGGTACATACTTTAGGGTTTGCTGAAAAAGTTTCATTGCTAGCAGACCTTTTAAAATAATAATGGGGTGGGAATATGGAACTGGTCCAACTGGCGGGGGTGTATTTTCTCGGGACAGAAGAATATAATTTTTCGAACAGTATGATAACGACAGTGATTCTGAAAGAGAAAATTGATAACGATCAGTTGGTTTCAAGTTATAAAAAGCTTATTATTGACAATCCGTTACTGCAGACGAAAATTGTGGAATGCCCTGGACACAGTAGATTTTATTGGGGACGGTTTTCATCTGAGGAACTGAAGGGGCGGCTTGATTTTGAAGAAGGACAACTTGTTCAAATGATTGACCGGGAGACCCTTTTAAGCCAATATTATCCGACCAATCAACGGCTTCCCTTTTGTTTATCAATTGTAGATGAAAATACGGTAGTTGTTAGTATGAATCATATTTTAGCAAATGGGCGGGGGTTGGTATTTTGGATTCAGAAATGGCTTCAATATTATAGGGGCGAAAACAGTGCCGATCAGGAGCAACTGGGAAAGAAGTCTATCTGGCAGACGAGTCTGCATATGCTGAATAAACTGGGTGCCTTTTTGTGGCTGCCGGTTTTTCTTACTGATTTTATTTTGAAATCCGGTAAAAATGCAACGCGGGATACTGTGGATTTAAGTTACGGAAAAAAGCCGCGTCCAAGTAACGATTATGTTGCTAAGGCGTATACCATTCAACCGGAAGATACGCAAGAAATCCTGCGGCGGTGCAAATTAAAAGAATTGACGTTAACTGAATATCTGTGTGAAGTTTTGGCCCGGGCACTTTTGCAGTATGATCAGAGGAAAAACCGTGTTTTACTTTCTATTCCAATGGATTTGCAATCACTGGTACCTTACTCGCCAAAACAAACGCCCGGAAACTTGATTGCAAGTCTTCCGGTGCAGTTCTTTCGGGGAAAAGAAATCGAAAAGCAGGTAAAAACCGTATTTAAGTGGTTTAAACGGGGAATTCCTTTTAGTTTGTCTAGCACGATGGCTATCACTTACACATATGTGAAAGCTAAAAACAAATGTTTGAGTTTGTGCAAAAAAACAATACCTGAACGAACGATTCTGGGGGATTTTTCCTTAACTTATTCCAATTTAGGCGTGATATCCTATCCGGTTATGGAGAAAACAGTGGATTCCATTTATTTTTGTTTCAAATCACAATCAATTTTATTAGTTTCTTCTTCTATATCTGGCAAGTTATGTATGGAAATATCCTTTTCGAGAGATCTTTACAATGCAGAGGAAGTATTCAATTTGTTTGATAAAGTGCTGACTGTAGAATATTTGTTGAATCCGAAACAAGAATTTAAGGAGGAAATATAATATGCATAAAACAGGGGTTGTGCATGCTGAATATCCATTAACTTCTTATCAAAAGGATATTTGGCTGGAGCAGTGTTTGTATTCGGGAAAACCTATTTATAATTTAGGCGGGTATATAGCTATTCAGGGTATCATCGATCCGGAGATTTTTGGTGAAGCCATTCATACATTAATAAAGAATAATGATTCCTTGCGAATAAGAATAATTGAAAAAGCAAGTGAACCTTATCTGAAAATATTGTCAGAAGTGAAGTACGATGTTCCGTTTTATGATTTTTCGAGCAGAGAAGAACCTGATACAGCCTGTCTTAATTGGCTCAAACAGGAATTTTTGAAACCATTTGAATTTGATGGTAATTTATTTCAGTTTGCTTTACTTAAGTCTGATGATCAAACGTATTTTTGGCTTTTAAAATTTCATCATATCATTATCGATGGATTTGGCGTTTCCATGCTGTATAAACAAGTTATTGAAAAATATAATCAAATAGCTACCGGGAGTAAAGAGCCAGATAAAACCATTTATTCATATACAGAATTTATTGAAGAAAATAACAGATATCTTTCTTCTCCAGCGTTTTTAAAGGATAAAGAATTTTGGCAAGAGAAATATCAAGCCATTCCGGAGCCGCTTTTCAACCGGAATATGGATGATCATGGCAATTCGGTGGTAAGTGACAGGATTACTTTTAGTATAAAAAGGAGCTTGTATGATCAAGTGGTCGCATTTAGCCAAGCCAATGGCTGTACGGCCTTTCATTTTATTTTGGCGGTATTGTCTATTTATTTTGGCAGAGTATGTAGTCGGGATGAATTGGTTATCGGCGTTCCTATTTCGAATCGTGGTAAAGCAAAAAACAAGCAAATTATGGGGCTTTTTGCAAATGTGATTCCCTTACGCGTTCAGTTGGAAGAAAAGCTAAGTTTTAGGGAACTGATGCTTGCAATTAAAGGAAATCTTATGGAAGATTATAGACATCAGAAGTTTCCATTCGGAGAAATATACCGGACAGTTTTTAATCAGGCGAAGGATAAAGGTAACCTTTTTGACATTTCTCTTTCTTATGTTAATCGTGAATTTAGTGAAAACTTTATTACTGCCAGTAATTATGATATTGTAAGCATGGCTCATCAGCATGAACGAAATGCGTTAACTATATTTGTAAGAGAGTATAACAGTGAGCGGGATATAGATATTGATTTTGATTATCAACTTAGTGCATTTGAAAAATTTATTCCGATTGATCATGTTGCGATGCATTTTAACTATTTGCTGGGTGAAATGCTTAAGAGCAGTGAGAAAAGCATTTCTGAAATCGAAATAATACCTGAAGAAGAAAAGCATAAGCTTTTGTGTGATTTTAATGATACCAAGGCAGCGTATTGCCGAGAGCAAACCATTCAGACAGTATTTGAGGAACAAGCGGCAAAAATGCCGGAAAAATTAGCGGTAGTAGCTGACAGTAAGCAGCTGACTTACGGGGAGTTGAACGCCAAGGCAAATCAATTGGCCAGAGTATTAATAAGAAACGGAGTAAAGCCTGACGGTATTGTAGGTATCATGGCCAATCGGTCAATTGCGATGGTTATTAGTATTTTAGGAGTACTTAAGGCAGGTGGCGCTTATTTGCCGATCGACCCAACCTATCCACCGGACAGGATTCAATATATGTTGGAGGATAGTTCTACCGGCATTTTGCTGACTCAAGGCCAGTTGAAAGATAGCTATGCTTATCAAGGGAAAGTACTTGATATGGAAGATATTAGTTTATATAGAGGCGATGCGGGCAATCTAGGTAGGATAAATACGTCGGAAAATTTGGCGTATATTATCTATACTTCGGGTTCAACAGGAAAACCAAAGGGTGTTATGATTGAGCACCGGGGAATTATCAATCTGACTACCTTTTTTAGCGAGAATTATCAGTTAGGTGGACAGGATAAGATGCTGCAATTTGCTAGCAGTTCCTTTGACGCTTCCGTTTGGGAAATGTTTACCAGCTTGTTGATTGGAGCAACATTGTTCATTGTAAAGCGTGAAACGATTAATAATCTTGTTGATTTTGAAAATTATATCAATAACAACGGAATAACTGTAACTCTCTTGCCACCTACCTACTTGAATGGTATAAAGCCGGAAAGGGTACCTAAATTAAAACAATTATTTACAGGTGGATCTGCCATAACAAAAGGGCTGGTTGATAAATGGAAGGACCGGGTGGCCTATCGTAACGCTTATGGACCTACTGAGGCAACGGTTATTGCCACTACATGGGAATACAACGAACAGGAACTGGGCGACGGGCTGGTTCCGATAGGCGGTCCGATCAGTAATACGGAGATTTGGATTCTTGACGAGGGGAATCGGCTGCTGCCTATGGGGGCGGTAGGTGAGTTGTGTATAGGGGGAGACGGACTGGCGCGCGGTTATCTTAACCGACCGAAACTGACGGCGGAAAAATTTGTACCTCATCCTTATTGTAAGGGTGTACGGATGTACAAGACCGGGGATCTTGCAAGATGGAAGCCTGATGGTAATATCGAATACATTGGCCGGAGCGATTCCCAGGTAAAGATCAGGGGATTCAGAATTGAACTGGGAGAAATAGAAACGCGGCTAGTAAAGCATCAATCGGTTAAGGATGCGGTTGTAATTGAAAAGAAGGATTCACAGGGTGATACATATTTGGTTGCATATTTTGTTTCAGATGATAAATTGACGGTAGATGAACTTAGAGAATATTTGGTAAAAGAACTGCCGGATTATATGGTTCCGGCCTACATAATACGACTGGATCGTATGCCATTGACGCTTAATGGTAAAATTGACAAACGGGTGCTGCCTGAGCCGGACCGTAGCATCGATTCGGATGTGGAATATATAGCGCCAAAAAACGAAACGGAAGCCGTATTGGTTCATGTATGGCAAAATGTATTACAGACGGAGAGGATCGGAGTAAAGGATAACTTTTTTCATTTGGGCGGAGACTCGATCAAAGCGATACAGGTATTGTCACAATTGAATGATTATGGACTAAAACTGGAAATGAAAGATTTGTTTAAACATCCCGTGATCGAAGAGGTAAGCAGCTTAGTCAAAAAAGTTGCAAATATAGTGGAGCAAGGTATTGTTGAAGGAAATGCAAATTTGACGCCTGTGCAGCATTGGTTGTTTGAGCAACGGTTTGGCGAAAAACATCATTTTAACCAGTCGGTTTTGATTTATGGTTCCCAAGGTTTTGCTGAAGGTATTCTGCGAAAGGTATTTACCAAACTTGTTGAGCATCATGACGCGCTCAGAATGGTAGTAAGCAGGGAAGGCGACGGAATTGTTCTCTATAACAGGGGAATGGAAGGACAACTGTATTCTTTGGAAACTGTTGACTTATTAAACCAAGATAACTTCCTGGCAGCTATCGAAGCCGAGGCGGATAGACTTCAGAAAAGCATCGATCTTGATAACGGGCCATTGGTTAAGGCTTGCCGCTTTCAGACTAGAGCGGGAGATTACCTCCTGCTGGTGATTCATCATCTGGTTGTTGACGGAGTATCCTGGAGAATTATACTTCAGGATCTTTTTAATGGATATATGCAGGCGTCCAAAGACGAGGAAATTAAATTTCCGGCTAAGACAGATTCATTTTCCGATTGGTCGGCGCAGTTATCTGCATATGCCAACAGGCGAGAACTGTTAAGTGAGATTGATTACTGGGTTGGTCTGGAAGCAGTGAATATAAATCCGTTGCCTAAAGATCGGCCAATTACCGAAAGAAAGTATCAGGACATTGAGCAAGTTCGTGTGGAATTAACGGGAGAGGATACGGCAAGATTACTTAAAGATGTGAATCGAGCCTATAATACCGAGGTTAACGATATTTTGCTTGCAGCATTAGGATTCGCGATTGGGGAATGGACCGGTCAGGAAAATGTATTAATTAATCTTGAAGGGCACGGCAGGGAGGAAATCATTCAAAACGTAGATGTATCCAGGACAGTCGGCTGGTTTACCGCTCAATATCCGGTGGTACTGAATTGGGGAGAAAAACGGGATCTTGCCAACCGGATAAAAGCTGTAAAAGAAAATCTTCGGCAGATTCCTAACAAGGGAATCGGTTATGGAATTTTAAAATATCTGACGTTACCGGAAAATAAAGATTCACTGCGGTTTAATTTAAAGCCGGAAATAAGCTTTAATTATCTGGGACAATTCGATATTGTGACAGATCGGGATCTATTTTCTATTGCGGATGTTTCCCTGGGCCAGGGGATGTCGCCCAATATGGAATGTCCGTATGCTGTTGATATAAACGGCATGGTTAATCAGGGAAGATTGATGCTTACCTTTGCATATCATAACGGTGAATATGAACGTGAGACCATTGCAAAATTTGCCGCACGATTTCAGGAAAAGTTGACTCAAATTATTCATCATTGCGCAAAAAGCGACGATACGGAACAGACGCCTAGTGATTTTACTTATAAGAAGCTCACAATGGATGAACTTCAAGCGGTCTTCAGCAATGTAAATACTAGAAACATAAAAGATTTGTACACGCTGAGTCCGATGCAGGAAGGTCTGCTGTATCATGCAATGCTGGATCATACATCGTCAGCGTATTTTGAACAAGTGATGTTGTCAATAGAAGGCAGACTGGATATCATTCAGTTGGAAAGAAGTTTCCAAATGCTTGTTGATCAGCATGATAGTTTCAGAACCCTGTTTGTCTATGAAAAAATAGTTCCTCCGGTTCAAGTGGTTATGAAGGAACAAAAGGCTTGTATACAGGTTGAGAACATTACTCACTTATCAGCAGAGGATCAAAAGGCATTTATCGCGGCATTTAAAGAGCAAGATAAAATGAAAAGATTTGATCTTTCGAAGGGGCAACTCATACGATTGAGTATTATTCAGACCGGGAATGATTGCTGTAAGTTAATATGGAGTTTTCACCACATCATTATGGACGGATGGTGTTTGGGGATTATACTTAGAGAATTTTTCCGGGGATACGCCGTTTTGCATAAGAATCAGCTGCCACAGCCTGCGGCAGTTTATCCGTACAGTGACTACATAAACTGGTTGGATACGCAGGACGATAATACTGCGGCAGCTTATTGGGAGGGATACTTGCAAGACTATGAGGAAACGGCTTTACTTCCTAAAAACGCTGGCGTGCCTGTACAGGGAAGCTATGAGGGTGCGGAATTCCTGTTTAGTCTGGAAGAGAATACAAGATACGATCTTGAAAATATGGCCAGGAAAAGCCATGTAACGTTGAGTACCTTGTTTCAGACAGTTTGGGGACTCTTACTTGCCCGATATAATAACATGAATGATGTGGTGTTCGGAACCGTTGTATCAGGCAGACCGCATGAAATTGCGGGCGTAGAAAACATGGTGGGATTATTTATTAATACGTTACCTGTAAGAATAAAGTTTGACGATAGCCAGGAACTTGTTTCATTGCTGCAGTCAGTGCAACAAGCTGCGATTGATGCGGAACAGTATGGTTATTGTCCTCTTGTCGAAATACAGGGGAGGACAGTTTTAAAAGATGATTTATTCAATCATATTGTGGCGTTTGAAAATTATCCGCTGGAAGAGGTAACAAAGGATGACACTGGCGTAATGATAACGGGGAGTGAAGTTTTTGAGCAAACAAATTATGATTTAAATGTTGTCATTATTCCCGGACGGGAATTGAGTATTAAATTTATATACAATGCTATGGTTTATGATAAATGGTTTATTGAGGGACTTGAAGGGCAGATCAGGGCCATGTTGGCAGACGTGCTTGATCATCCCGGAGTCTTGGTCAAAGACATAAGCATAATGACGGAAGCGGAAGAAAAGAAACTCCTGTATGCTTTTAATCATACAGAAGTAGAATACTCGAAAGATAAGACGATACCGGAATTGTTTGAAGAGCAGGTGATGAGAACGCCTGACAATATTGCGGTGGCTTTCTTGACACAGCGGCTTACTTATCATGCGATAAATGAAAAAGCTAACCAGCTGGCGCGGATGTTAAGAGGTAAAGGAGTGAAAGCTAACAGCATAGTGGGCATTATGGCGGAACGTTCACCGGAAATGATTCTTGGAATTATAGGAATATTAAAGGCCGGAGGAACTTATTTGCCGATTGATCCGGAGTATCCGGCGGATAGAATCAGTTATATGCTGCAGGATAGTAGAACCAGGATATTATTAACGCAGAAGCACTTGGTTCATAAGATTAGCTTTGCCGGGGAACTGATTGACTTGGATTGTCCGGATGTATACCAGGGGGATTCTGCGAACTTAACGCATGAAAATACGATGAGAGATATAGCCTATGTCATTTATACCTCAGGGTCAACAGGTACGCCAAAAGGAGTTCAAATTGAGCAGGCTAGCCTGATGAATCTGGCATCCTGGCACCGTCGGGTGTATAACATCGCATCGGAAGACAGAGCTACCGTTGTGGCTGGACAAGCTTTTGATGCTTCTGTATGGGAGATATGGCCCTACTTGCTTGCCGGTGCCGGTCTTTATATTCCGGATCACGAAACTAGAATGTCGCCGCTGAAATTGATTGAGTGGTTACAGCATTATCAGATTAGCGTATGCTTTATGCCGACACCGTTGGCAGAAGCGCTGCTTGTTGAAAAATGGCCCCCGGTTATTGCCCTGAGGGCTATGCTGACCGGCGGTGATAAATTGCATCGCAGACCAAGCCCCACGCTTTCGTTTAGGTTATTTAACCATTACGGTCCGACAGAAAGCACGGTTGTTACAACGTGGGGCGTTGTTAGTCCGGCTAACCATGACGCTGCGCTTCCTCCCATCGGCCGGCCGATGGATAATACGCAGGTCTATATTGTAGATAGAAACAATCATTTACAGCCCGTCGGTGCTTTAGGAGAGCTATGTATTTCCAGTGACGGTTTAGCCAGAGGGTATTTGAATAGGCCGGAATTGACGGCGGAGAAATTTGTAGAAAATCCATTTACACCTGGCAAACGGATGTATCGGACCGGTGACCTTGCCAGATGGCTTTCAGACGGAAATATTGAATTTGTAGGCCGGATGGATCAGCAGGTCAAAATTCGGGGATTTCGGATTGAACTGGGGGAGATAGAAAACCGGTTGTTACAGCATCCGTTTGTTAAGGAAGCGGTGGTTATTGTCAGACAGGATCATGCGAACGACAAATATTTAGCGGCCTATGTAGTCGCAGAAACAGAAGTGACAACGGACGAGCTGAGAGAATATATGCTCATGGAACTGCCTGAATATATGGTACCAGTGTATTTTACCCAACTTAATAAATTGCCTGTGACTTCTAACGGCAAGATCGACAGGCGAGCATTGCCTCAGCCTGATGAATGGAGAGTGTCGGAAGAAAAGTATACCGCTCCAAGAAATAAGGCTGATGAAAGGATACAAGATGTCTGGCAAGAAATACTTGGACTGGATAGAATCGGAATTGACGATAATTTTTTTGTCTTAGGGGGAAATTCGTTAAAAGCTATACAGGTTGTAGCTAAACTTGCTCTGGATTTTGAAATCGGAATAAATGATCTTTTTCAAAGTCAGACGATCAGAAAATTGTCAGATACGATCAAGTATTCAAAAGACAGACTAAAAGAAATGCTAGAAGGGATGGGCGAAATAGCGGCTACACGCGAAAAATGCAGTGGCTTTGACGGTGAATTACGATGTGCTTTACGTGATTACAGGCTTAAAAATAAGGTTTATCAGCAAATGGATCTTTTTCAAACTTTGCAGGGGAAGAATATTCTGCTTGTTGGCGGAACGGGATATCTTGGCATACATATTTTATACCAGTTATTAAAACATACGGATTACAGGGTTTTTGTGATGGTAAGAGGTGAAAATGATAATGTGGCAAGGGACCGGTTATGGGGTAAGTTGGATTTTTATTTTCATCTCAAACAAAGTCAATGTGATTGCTT
This sequence comes from Pelorhabdus rhamnosifermentans, assembly GCF_018835585.1. Taxonomy (NCBI): domain Bacteria; kingdom Bacillati; phylum Bacillota; class Negativicutes; order Selenomonadales; family Sporomusaceae; genus Pelorhabdus; species Pelorhabdus rhamnosifermentans. The sequence continues at coordinate 13,789 of NZ_JAHGVE010000027.1, read as the reverse complement.
TCAAACAAGGTTGTGTGTATTTCACGGTGATATATCAAAAGAGTATTTTAGTTTAACTCCGGAAAAATATCTGGAACTAGCTGATAAAATTGACTATATTATAAATTCTGCAGCTAATGTAAAACATTATGGCCATTACTCGGAATTTTCTGATGTTAATGTAACAGGAAATCAAAAACTTGTTGAATTTGCCAGTATCGGTATTCCCAAGGCCTACAATTTTATATCTACAACGAGTATTGGCAGTGGATTTATAGATGGAAAAGATAAGGTGGTGTTCACAGAATATGATTGTGATTTGGGACAAAATTCGGATAATTATTATGTAGCAACAAAGTTGGAAGCGGAAAAGTTCTTGTTCAAATCGCGCCGCGAGGGATTAGATGTAAATATTTTCAGGGTGGGAAATCTTGTGTTTAATTCTTCATCAGGTGTTTTTCAAGAGAATATAACCAATAATGCTTTCTATGCGCTTGTAAAATCGCTAATAAAACTGGGTTGTTTTCCGGAAATAAAAGATAACATCCTGAATTTTTCTTTTATCGATTATGTTGCTAAGGCAATTGTATTACTATTTGATAAGAAAAACTTGCAAGGTGAAACTTACCATATTTTCAATCCACGCCAAATCAGCATCATTTCATTTGCTGAACTTTTAAAACAAACCGGGATTCAGGCTGATACCGTTGCGTTAAATAAGTTCGTGACATATTTATATGCTCGGTACGAGGATGAAGAAATTCAAAACTACATTACTAGAATTCTTGTTCATTCTAATGTGTTTTTTGAAGGGGCGAGTAAAACCGCTTTTATTGTACGGAATCAAAAAACCGAACGTATTTTGCAGGCGCTAGATTTTAACTGGCCTAAACTAGACAGTTTAAAAGTAAAATTGATGCTGGAACACTGCCGGAAAGTCGGCTTTATTTAATTAATAAACGGGAAAAAAGTAGAAATATGTCAGAATTCTTTGTGAGTGGAGGCTAAATGGAAACAGTCAGCATTACAAAATGTGAGAGCTACCGGTATGAAGAAGTAAAAAAAGCAGTTTATGATTGTTTGGATCAGCTTAAGGAAATCAAGAGCATAGTAAAAACGGGATCAAGAGTTTTGGTTAAAGTCAATTTGTTAAAGAAAAATGTGCCTGCTGATGCAGTTACCACCCATCCGGTGGTCGTAGAGGCAATTGTCAGGTATCTTCAGGATCTAGGATGCAATGTGATTATCGGAGATAGTCCGGGCGGCCCGTTTGTTGTAAAAAGATTGACCAGTATTTATAGAGCAGCGGGGATGTTTGATGTTGCTAATAGAACGGGCTGCGAATTGAATTATGATACGTCCAGTGTACGTGTTTATCATAAACAGGCGCAAAAATTGAAGCACTTTGAGATCATTAATATTGCTACGAAGGTTGACTTCATTGTGTCAGCAGCAAAATTAAAAACTCATGGCATGATGGTTTATACTGGGGCGGTAAAAAATTTGTTCGGTGTCATACCCGGACTGAAAAAAGCTGAGTATCATTTAAAAATGAATAATACGGAAAACTTTGCCAACCATTTAATTGACATATGTGAGTATATCAAACCTATATTTACGGTCATTGACGCAATAGAAGGGATGGAGGGCGATGGACCTTCGGCGGGGGAAAAAAGGCATGTTGGGCTTATTCTGGCAGCTGAAAATCCCTATGCACTGGACACTGCAGCCGTTAATATTGTGGGAATACATCCACTTCAAGTTCCTACAATGAAGGCAGCCAGAGAAAGAGGGCTTTTCAGCGGTGAGCTTAAGGATGTGTCGGTTCAGGGAGTTCAGCTTAATGATCTGCAGATACCTCCGTTTAAACTACCAAGGTCGCTAGACAAGAGTCTATTCAGTGGTATTGTTCCCTCATTCTTAGAGTCTTTTTTAGTAAAACGCTTACGGGCCAAACCGGCGTTTAATTATACTGCCTGCATTTCTTGCGGTGAGTGTGCAAGAGGTTGTCCGGCCCAAATTATCGATATGAGTTCGGGAAAGCCAATACCGGATTTGGATAAATGTATTAACTGTTTTTGCTGTCATGAGCTATGTCCTAAAAAGGCGGTTGATATAAAAAAGCATTGGCTGTACAGGCTGTTATTCAAATAAGGAATTTACGGATATAACAGGTGAAAGGGGGTATACAGGGATGACGGGTATAGTATCACCGTTCAAAAATAATTTTGGATTTTCAATGAAAACGACGGCTGATTATGATGAAAAGATGCTTTACCCGGAAGAATTGGAGCTTCTCAGTCCTAAAGCTGTACAAAAACGCCGGTGTGAATTTTGTATTGGTAGGTCGGCAGCTCATAGCGCATTAAGCCAAATGGGCATCAATAAATGTTCTGTGTTTAAGGGAGCTAATGGCGAACCGATATGGCTGTGGGGATTGTGGGGGCCATAAGCCACTCTGATGAAATAGCGCTTGCTGCGGTAGCACGCAAAGAAAATGCCGCAGGGCTTGGTTTGGATATTGAGATGATGGAAAAGAGCACAGCCAGGAGAGACTGCTTATGATATTTTCAGCGAAAGAGAGCATCTTTAAAGCTTTTTTTCCACTGCTGAATGTATGGATTAATTGCTTGGAGTTTGAACTTATTTGGCGGGAGGCTGCCGGACAATTTACCGGAAGCTTGTTAACAAGTTTCCGGTAAGATTATGACAAAGGATATACCTTTACAGTTGGATGTAGGAAGTTCGTTCATTATGTCTATACGTTTATGACTTTGCCGCCTGTCTGATACAAAGTAATTTCATAGAGTGAAATCTGAACAAGAGAAGTAAGCCTCGCACTAAATTTGCGAAGGGCTTACTTCTTTTTCCAGTTATATTATAAAAATTAGTGGCTTAAAGTGCCTGGAAATTTGAGGGGGCGTATTAAATGATTGGGAAATTACTGCCTTGGCTGGCGGCTGCGGATGTACCCGGGCCTGACTCAAATGCGGCTGCGGTGGAACTTACGGATGTGCGAAAGGTTTATTTGACGGGTGCCGGTGAGTTTGTGGCTTTGAAAGGAATCAATCTTTGGGTAGACAGTGGTGAATTTGTGGCAGTGGTCGGTAAGTCTGGCAACGGGAAATCGACTTTAATCAATATGATTACAGGCATAGACCGGCCTACTTCAGGGGAAGTGCGGGTAGCCGGAACAGCGGTGCATACGCTGACGGAGGACCAGATCGCCGTCTGGAGGGGGCGTATGGTAGGTGTCGTGTTTCAGTTTTTTCAACTGCTGCCGACTTTGACAGTGTTGGAAAATGTCATGCTGCCTATGGATTTTTGTAATGTCTATGACCGGGCGGAACGGCCGGAGCGGGCTATGAATTTGTTAAATTTAGTGGGCGTTGGAAGTCAGGCAAATAAGGTGCCGACGAATCTGTCCGGAGGCCAGCAACAACGGGTGGCTATTGCGCGCTCTTTGGCCAACGATCCACCGCTTTTAGTAGCGGACGAACCGACAGGTAATCTTGATCCTCGAACTGCCGAAGCAGTCATTGAGTTGTTCAGAGAACTGACTCAGGGTGGTAAGACCATTCTTATGGTTACCCATGACGAGGATTTAGCGCAATGCGGCAGCCGGATTGTCACGGTCTCTGAAGGACGGATTGTATCAGATGGGCATGGGGATGGGGCGCTATGAATCGTTATGGTTATTTATCGCCGCGTTGGTGTAAGGTATGGTCAGATCTCTATGGTAATAAGATACGTACGCTTTTAGTAGTGCTTTCTATTTCCGTTGGAGTGTTTGCAGTGGGAATGGTTTATAGTTCCTATTTAATGTTTCAGCGAGATATGGTTGCCAGTTTTATGGTGTCATCCCCAGCTAACGCAAGTCTGCTTGCCGATCCGTTTAATGAGGAACTGGTGGAAAGCATTCGCAGGTTAAAGAATATTAAAGCCGTGGAGGGACGACGCAATGTCAATCTGCGAATCAGAACTGGCGATAGTCAGTGGCAGCAGATGATGTTGGTGGCCATCCCAGACTATATAAAGCAGAAAGTAAATGTGGTACGTCATTTATCCGGGGCATGGCCTCCGGGGGACGGCGAGGTACTTTTGGAACGATCATCGGTAGTTGCCCTGGGAGTGAAGCAAGGCGATCGGCTGATAGTAGAAACGTCTACCGGGCATCAAGGAACCGTAAAAGTGGCCGGAGTTGTATATGACCCCAATCAAACGCCTAGCCCGTTTAGCGGTAATTATTATGGTTATATCAATATGGATACGTTAGAAAAGTTGGACGAGTCACGTCAATTGAACCAAGTAAATCTAGTGGTTGAACCCAGGGTGCTGCAGGGGAATGATACAACAGCAATTAAGGCTGCAGGTCGGCAGGCCTGGAGAAAATTGGAACAGGGCAATACGCTGGTGTCGTGGATGCAGGTCAATACACCTGGGGAACATCAAATGCAAGGGACAATTAATGCCCTATTGCTGCTGCTGGCAGTGCTTGGTGTACTGGCATTGTTCTTGGGATCATTTTTATTGGTAAATACCGTATCGGCCATTTTAGCTCAACAGATACGTCAGGTGGGAATTATGAAATCTATTGGGGCGAGTAGGACTCAGATATTACGTATGTATCTGAGTCTGGTAGGAGCCTATGGTATTTTAGCACTGATCGTGGCAGCTCCTCTGGGGGCCTTGGCTGCCAAGGCGGTAACCGGTTTTATTTCCGAAATGTTCAATTTTGATTCGGGAGGATTGGCGTTACCGCCCAGAGTCGTAATTTTGGAAACGGCAGTTGCTGTTTTGGTGCCTCTCATGGCAGCTTTAGTTCCGATATGGCGTGGAGCAGGTATCACGGTTCGGGAAGCACTAAATGATTACGGTATCGGTGGTATTCAGACTCCGGGATGGGTGGACAGGCTGGTTGATTCCGGTTTGGAACGGCTCAAAAGATTACCACGACCGGTATTGTTGTCACTTCGTAACACTTTTAGGCGTAAGGGACGTCTGGTGCTTACGCTGCTAACGTTGACTGTAGCTGGGACAGTATTTATGGCGGTGTTTTCCGTCCGGGCGTCTTTGTATTCAACTTTGGATCAAGCATTGGATTATTTTCATTATGATGTTATGGTGGAATTTGATCATACGGTTAGAGCCAGTAGAATGGAACAGGCAGTATTGGAAGTGCCTGGAGTGAAAGCGGTGGAATGCTGGGGGCGAATGTCCGGCCAAATATTGGCAGACGAAAGGAAAGAGTCGGAGACAGAAGCCAGTAATAATGTGTTTATTCTTGCACCCCCGGTAGAAACGCAGATGATTTATCCTCAAATAATTGAGGGACGGTGGTTATTGCCTGATGATGAGAATGCTGCGGTGGTGAATACCGAGGTGCTTAAAGACAGCCCTCAGTTAAAAGTGGGCGAATCAGCTGTGATAATGGTGGGAAAACGCAAACTGAAATTCAGGGTAGTTGGTATTGTTCAGGGTCTTCTGGCCGGACCGATCGTATACACTCCTTATGAGTGGTTTTCCCGAGCCGTGCAAGAAGCCGGACAGGCCCGCTCAGTACAGGTTGTGGCAGATTCTTCAGATACCGTGGTACAAAGTAGTTTGGGGAGAAATTTAGCAGAATATCTGAAAAAAAGCAATTTGCGAGTTAAAAATGTGACAATAACCTGGGAGCAGAAACAACGGATTCGTTCCCAATTTGATATTATTACCACTTTTTTACTTATGATGGCAATCTTGCTGGCAGTTGTGGGGGCTTTAGGCTTGGCTGGTACGATGGGCATTAACGTATTAGAGAGGACCCGGGAAATCGGAGTGATGCGGGCTGTGGGTGCTTCTAGTTGGGATATTGGCAAAGTATTTGTGGTAGAAGCCCTCTGTATCGGATTATTGAGTTGGATGGCTGGAATGATTTTGGCCGTACCTGTGGCGGCAATGTTAAGTTATCAGGTGGGGATGTTGTTTTTGAAAAATCCCCTGATGTTTTCATTTAGTTTACTGGGAGTGGGTATTTGGCTGGGGCTGGCTATTTTGTTGTCAGTCGTTGCGAGTTTGCTGCCAGCCTGGAATGCAGCTCGGCTGAGTGTGCGGGATGTACTAAACTATGAATAAATATTGAGCGGGGAGAGGCACGAATATGGCATTTGCAAAACGATATGGGCTGTTGATTTTGATAGTGATCGCTGTACTTGCGGCAGGTCTCGGATGGTTGTTACGCAGTCATCCAAATGAGAATAAGGATATATCGCCGGTGAAGGCGGATGACCGGATATTGGCTGAAGGGATTGTATGTCCGGTGCATTATGCCGAATTAGCTATGCCTGTGGATGGAACGATTGGCGAAATATTAGTTAAAGAAGGGGATAAGGTGACAGCCGGACAACCAGTTATTCGGTTAGTACGGGAGGATTATCAAAGCCGTGTGGGAAGTGCTCATGCGAATGCAACCGGAGCGGCGGCAGTTGTAGAACAGTCTAAGGTGAATATGGCGGAGGCTGAGCGTGAACTGCAGCGTCAGGAGCGGCTGGAAAGAGCCGGGGCGGCAACCCGGCAAAAAGTCGAACAGGCTCAGACCGATGTAGTGCGAAAGCAATCGGCTTTGGTGCAGGCACAGGCTGAGTTGACGGCTGGGGAAAAGAAGGTGTCTGAATCTCAGGACGCGCTGGATAAGACAGAGCTAAGGTCTCCGATAAGCGGTACGGTGGTTTTTTTGGAAGTGGAAGCTGGCGAACATGCCGAGATCGGAAAAGTATTGGTACGGATTGCTGATGAGTCAGAATGGGAAGTGAAGACGGACGATTTGACCGAATTGTCTGTCGCTAACGTCAAGAAGGGGAATCCGGTAGACTTGACATTTGACGGAATACCTGGTTTGGATATTGCCGGAAAAGTAAAGTTTGTTCGCTCTTATGGGGAGAAGAAACGGGGCGATATGACCTATACTGTGTTTATTGCTCCGGAAACGTGGGATGAACGGCTGCGCTGGAATATGACGGCGCAAATCGCTATTACGCCGCTGAACGAGGTTGACAAATAGTTACTTTTAAGGAGAGTATAGCATGATAAAACCAAATGGCTGGTTAAAATTTCTGATTACAGCTCTTAGCTGCATCACGTTGTTGGTAAATAGTAAAGAGGTATTTGCGGCGCCGATAGAACTATCTCTGAATGACAGTATTAACCTGGCGCTGAAAAATAATTCCAACATAAAAATGGCAGAAGTTGACAAAGAAAATTTTGTCTTGGTTGCTGCAGAGGCTAAAGCAAAATTTGGTCCCAGTTTAACATACACACATAGCGATATTCGGACGGGGATTCCCGCTTTTACTTTGGAAAAGTATTTTGCAGGTACTGCATATGCCGATGCTGCGTTTGGTGGTACCTATACTTTTTTTGGCGATACCCTGAGTGTCAGCATACCGCTTTATACGGGAGGGGAGTTAGAAGGACGGCGTGACCAGGCAGATAACAATCTTAATATTGCTGATCTTGAAGTGAAGAAAATCAAGCAACAATTAAGATTTGATACTTTAACCGCTTATTTCAATGTTTTAAAGGCTGGCGCACTGTTACAGGTCAATCAGGAAACGTTGGATAATCTTACTTCACATCTGGATAGCGTTCAAATACAGTTTGATGCAGGAACCGTAAGTCAATCGGATGTACTTAGTTCGGAGGTGGAAGTGGCAAATGCACGGCAAGAATGGATAGAAGCCAAGAACGACTACGATTTAGCGCTTGTCAGTCTTAAAGACGTTACTGGATTGTCGCCTAGCAGTGAAATTCGTGTGAAAGATGAGTTAGATTATCAGAAATATCCATTTTCCCTGGAAGAATGCTTGAAGTACGCTCAAGATGACCGTCCGGATATCAGTCAAATGCAAATGAAGGTTGAATTTTGTAGGACCGGGGTAAAAGTTGCTAAAAGTGATAGATTGCCGCGAATCAATTTTATTGGCAGTAATAATTGGAATGATGACAAATTTCCCGGTCTGAAGCAAGATTACTGGATGGTTGGTTTAACTGCATCAATTAATGTATTCGATTCCGGCCTTACTAAGGCCAGGATCAAAGAAGCGGAAAATTCAGTTGATAAAGTTCTGGAACAAGTAAGGCAAACCAAGACGGCGGCGGGTGTGGAAGTGAGCCGGGCTTATCTGAGTCTGAAAGCAGCTGAAGCGCGGATAGAAACAAGTAAAGTTGCGGTAGCCAAAGCTCAAGAAGCCTTTAGAATTAACGAGATTCAGTATAGAGAAGGGGTAAATACCAATTTGGCTGTTATCGACTCACAATTGGCGGTAGCCAAAGCCAAAAATAATTATCATCAGGCATTGTACGATTATAATTGTAGTAAGGCCAAGTTGGATAAATCCATTGGGATCGACTGATTGCGGACTAATTCCGCAGCTTTCATCATGCTCTTATGTGCTATGTTAGTTCCACCTGTTGCGGATGCCGGATTACTTCCTAATCTGTAACAATGAGCATTTAATTAACATAATATAATCCGAGAAAAGTAAATTTAGCAGGTGATGAAATTGAAGTACAATGGGCTAACAGGAAGGGTCGTGACACCGGGGGATCCCGAATATGAGCAAGCCAGGCAAGAATATAACGAGGCGATAGACTCATATCCTGCTGCTATCGTATATTGCTTTAACCCCTGTGATGTAGCCAACGCGATCATTTGGTCGAGAGAACAGGGAATCAAATTGCGGATTCGGTCCGGAGGTCATAACTACGAAGGTTACTCGACAGGAACGAATAAATTGGTTATAGACACTACTTGCATGAGTGACATAAAAGTGGATATTCCTGATGGCACTGTCGAAGTCCAGGCGGGAACAAGATTATTGTCTCTATACGAAAGGCTTTACCAATATGGATATACTTTTCCCGGAGGAACTTGCCCGACAGTAGCCATATCCGGACTGGTTTTGGGAGGCGGCATAGGATTATCCACCCGTTATCTGGGGCTGACGGCGGATAGCCTTGTAGAGGCTGTAATGGTCGATGCCAGTGGAAATAAGTTAAAGGCTAATCACGATTGCAATCCAGAATTGTTTTGGGCGCTAAGGGGTGCGGGCGGCGGCAATTTCGGCGTCGTGACCGGATATAAATTTCGGTTGTCGAAAAAAGTAAACAAAATAACCTTGATTCAACTGCGCTGGGATAATAATACGTCGGCAAGAATCCAATTTCTGCGGGTCTGGCAGGAGTGGCTGCCTCATTTGGACCGACGGATGAGTGCATTTGGCGGAATATATAAGTTGGGAGCCTGGGTGAATGCATTTTTTTACGGGCGTCCGGAGGAGGCCAGACAAATCTTGGCACCTCTATTGAATATATCTGGAATAACCCTTGATAATATCCAGTATGTCCCTTTTATCGATGCCGTAAAAATAATTGGGGCAGGTTATCCAAAACGAGAAGCTTTTCAGACAGCGGGAAGATTTGTGCATAGGCATTTTTTGCAGAGCGAATTGGAGAAACTTATCGATATTATAGATAAAGCGCCGTCTGACAGAAATTCGTCCATTCGGGTATACTCCCTAGGGGGAACTGTCAGGGATACGGATATAAACGCGACAGCTTTCTTTTATAGGCAGGCCGACTATATAATGGCAATCACGTCCTCGTGGGAAAGCAAAGACGAAGCGTCGGCACATAAGGAATGGGTAAAGAAGGGTTTTGACTATATATATACTATTACGCGGGGGTCGTATGTAAACTTTCCCTATAACCGAACGCCGAATTATGAGCAGGCTTATTCCGGGGAGTATGTACCAATACTACGGTGTGTCAAGAAAAAATATGATCCCCATAATATATTCAGTTTTCCGCAAAGCATAAAAATTCCGTTATAAGAATGCCAGAGCAAACGGAAAGAAACCGCTTCGACCCTTGCGTAATGCGGAGGTTGAAGCGGCTTTTTTAATTATGCCATGGAAGGAAAAGAAAAAATGGCACTCCCTATGAAAAATGCTTAGCTCTGTGTTGAAGAAGGTCGGCGGAAATAAGCTTGGTAATTTGACGTGGCTAGCATTTCCACGTTAGTTTTGTACTATACTGGAGAAAATAAATTTAAACGAAAATATCCGGATTTTTCAGCATGTATAATCTTATGAATTAGTATCTGTAGGGTGTTTGAAATTAGCTGGCACAAGGGAGATACGATGACGATGGGAAAAGCAATAATCGAAACAGGATGGAACTTAGACAACAGCTATGCTCGTTTGCCAAAATCACTTTTTACCAGTCTTAACCCAACTCCTGTATGTTCACCAAAGTTAATCATACTCAATTATTTGTTGGCAACATCGCTAGGGTTAAACGTGCGGGATTTACAAAGCAAGGAGGGGGTAGAGGTGCTTGCTGGCAACCGGATTCCCGAAGGTGCTTTACCTCTTGCTCAAGCTTACGCGGGGCATCAATTCGGGCATTTTACGATGTTAGGGGACGGCCGGGCTCTGCTGCTTGGCGAGCAGATTACTCCCCTAGGTGAGCGGGTTGATTTTCAGCTAAAGGGTTCGGGTAAAACACCATACTCGCGCGGAGGTGATGGTCGAGCGGCGCTTGGACCAATGCTGCGTGAATACATCATCAGCGAAGCTATGCATGCGCTAGGTATTGCGACTACCCGCAGTCTAGCGGTGGTTACAACCGGTGAGTCAGTAATCCGTGAAACCGATCAGCCTGGTGCAATCCTGACCCGAGTGGCTGATAGTCATTTGCGCGTCGGAACTTTTCAATACGTTTCAGAATGGGGTACCGTTGATGAGCTCCGGGTCCTGGCGGATTATACATTGCAACGACATTTTCCAGACATTGATGCTGTTGAGAGTCGCTATCTTTCTTTACTTCAGGAAGTGATCAAGCGTCAGGCAATGCTGATTGCTAAATGGCAACTAGTTGGCTTTATTCACGGGGTGATGAACACCGACAACATGGCCATTAGTGGAGAAACCATTGATTATGGTCCTTGTGCCTTTATGGATGCCTATGATCCAGCAACGGTATTCAGTTCCATTGATATTCAAGGTCGGTATGCTTATGGTAATCAGCCACATATTGCCGAGTGGAATCTCGCGCGATTTGCTGAAACTCTATTGCCGCTGCTGCATGTAAATCAGGCACAGGCTATCGAATTGGCCCAGAATGCGATTTCTGATTTTGCTGAGTTGTACCGCTGTAATTGGCTCGCCGGAATGAGAGCAAAACTGGGAATATTTAGCGAGGAGATACAAGATGAATCACTTATTGAAGACCTTCTTAGTATGATGAAAAAGTATCGTGCGGATTACACCAATACTTTTCGTGCATTAACTTTTGATATGCCAGAGGACACAGTCTTGTTTGGAACCCCAGAATTTGCTAAGTGGTATGAGTTGTGGAAGGTAAGATTAGACAGGCAGAAGGAATTGAAAGTATCCTCGCAACAGTTGATGCGGAACAGCAATCCTGCGCTAATTCCACGGAACCATCAGGTAGAGAACGCACTAGAAAGCGCAGTGAAACAAGGAGACTACAGCGTGATGGAGCGGCTACTTGTTGTTCTTTCAAGCCCCTATGAACACTCGCCTGAACAGGCTGATTACTCCATACTGCCTGCGCCATCATCTCGCCCTTACCGAACGTTTTGCGGTACCTGATCCTTAATAGACATTGGTCAAAATTGTTGGCTAATGTCTATTTTAATGAGCTTAAGGGCTTATTTAAAATAATTATTTCGAAAATTGGAATCTTAAAAAGGGCAATAGTCCTATAAACATATTGCAAAGAAAACACGATATATCAGAATGGATACACTTAATTATTGAGTGTATCCATTCTGATTGCCGAATTTGAAAAAAATTCTATACATTGTTGCTGCAATGGGAATCGGAATCTGGAAGTAAAAAATAAATGAGGTGTTTTTTAATTGAATCTAAGAACTTTTTTTCGTAAGTCAGTACTTGGAGCAGGTGCCTTGATCTTTTGCATTTCGTTAGGTGTAGGCCTGCTACAACCAACAAAGACAGAAGCCTTGAGTCTCGGCGGACTCGGCGGCACAATAGCAAGTACTGCCGCACAACAAGAGAAGGTAAAGAAATCTCTGGACTACTATGAGAATGATGGTAGAAATGAACTTTTTGCGGAGCTTAAAAAATCAGACGGTGTAATTGATGACTCCGATCTAAATGAAGAGCTTGGACGTATTATGACAAGACTGACAAGCGCCATTGCTAAAACAGATCCTTCCATAATGAATAAGCCATACAATTATTTCATTAATCCACAAACAGCATTCAATGCTTATTGCAGTCTGGGACATAATGTTTCCGTCAATGTTGGTGTATTTTCCTTTTTTGATAATGACGAAGGCAAGATAGCAGCAGTTGTTGCGCATGAATTGGTTCACGGACAAAAAGGCCATCCTATTAATGGTGCCAAGAAAAAATTGACCGTAGATTTTATACAGAAGATTGCAGGCTCGCAAATGAGTGGAGGCGGCCAATTGGCTGTTGATATAGTTGCTACTAATGCTAAGGCTGTTGGCGTAACCAAACCAAATGAATGGGAAGCAGATAATGTTGCCTTTTCTTATATTACAGAGGCTGGTTATAATCCAGGCACTCCGGCCGCAGTATGGCAGCGTGTAATCGACAATATGGGCAAGGGTGGGTCTAAAGGCCTTTTTGACGATCTTTTAAATCCGTCGACTCATCCAGGCGAAAAAGAAAGACGAGACAACTATGCTAAAAAACTGACTGAGTATAGCAACAATAAAGTGAGTGTTAATCCTGCGACGGGAGATATCAAGGTAAATAATAAGCCTTTTATGAAACCAGCCGCTTTTTCTAATATGAGTGCCCTAGAACGCAGCTATCTAATTGCCGGTCATCTGGCTGCTGTTTACCATAGTAAAGAATCTCTCGCCCAAGCAACTAATGATAATGGTGTAGTACGAATTGGCGATGTAGCAATCGTACAAACCTGTTCTGCTGATACAGATGCAGATGAACTTGTAAAAATTTTAAATGAAATACAATAACAAGGGTAATAAGGACACCCGCTGTCAATGAATTGGCAGCGGGTGTCCTTATTTTTTACCATTACTCTCAAATGTTTTATTTATCTGGCTGGGGAGCGAGTGCTTTGACGCCTTGGATATTTAATTTTGTCACTAATCATTATGGACTTATGAATATATCTTTGAATTGAAGCTCCATCCTAAAGGACTTATAATGACATTACCGGAATAGAAAGAATATTTCTGCAGAAATAACTTGGTGATTTGCGATGAGAAGAATGAGGGAGGGTGACAATTAATGTCAACTGTTCAACTGAATACTCAGACAGGTAATCCGAGTACAAGCCAGAAAAAAATTCAGAATTTTGGGAGACTTCTAAGTGGAATGGTAATGCCCAATATTGGAGCCATTATCGCATGGGGCTTGATCACCGCACTTTTTATCCCCACAGGTTGGCTGCCCAATGAATATTTAAGCAAACTGGTTGGACCCATGATTATTTATTTGCTTCCCCTGCTAATCGGATATACGGGCGGGAGAATGGTAGGAGACAGCCGAGGCGGGGTTCTCGGGGCCATTGCAACAATCGGTGTAATAGTTGGCGTAGATATCCCGATGTTTCTTGGGGCTATGATTATGGGCCCGCTTGGTGGATATGTAATAAAAAAGTTTGATGAAGCGATTGAAGGAAAGCTGCCGGCTGGGTTTGAGATGTTGATTAACAACTTTTCGGCAGGTATATTGGGTGCATTGTTGGCATTATTGGCTTATACAGGAATCGGCCCGGTGGTTTT
>NZ_JAHGVE010000026.1 GCF_018835585.1 Pelorhabdus rhamnosifermentans | reverse complement strand
CCTTTATCACTGCCATTAATGACGGCATCTGTTACATGATGCTCAGCTAAAACTTCTTCAATTATGGCTTTCATTTGACTGCCGTATTGCTTTAATACAGGACTCGTTAGTTCAATTGCGATCCCCGCTCCGGCTGCTGCCGGGGCGACGGTAATTAGGATATCATTGGATTCCATCGTTCCGGCGATTGCCATTTTTTTAATCTGACTCATCTTTATCCCTCCAAGTGTATATTCGCCAAACATGGTATTTTTAACAGTCATTCGCTATTGTCGAAGTAAAAATCAGAACCACCACGAAAAGTGGTGGCCATAACCTTATATCAAATCAATCCTATCCAGTGCCAGTAAGTATGTGTAAATAATATATATACGCCCAGCCCGATAATTGTTAGTGGAATTCCCACTTTAAACATATCTTTGAGTTCATACGTATCAGTAGCATAGGTGAGCAATGTAGCTGGCGTATTTACTGGAAGAATAAAAGAAAAATATACAAGAAACGACGATATTAAGGTTATACTCCATACAGACATATTCGGATCATTAAAACTAACTAGCAGGCCAAGTATTGTTGGCACAACAAGAGCTGCTAATGCAACAATACTCGCAAAAGCCAAGCGAATCACGATTAATGGCACAGCAATAACCGTCAATATCATGGCCGAACTCATGCTCTGGAGACCTAAATTGCCTAGAGCAGCTTGCGCGCCCCAAGCTGCTGCACCAGTCTTCAATAATACTGTACCAATCGATATCCCCACACCGAATAAGACTAAAGTACCCCATTGCACCCTGTTACTTAATTCCTTCCAGGTAGCTACTCCCGAATAGGGCAGAAAGAGTAACAAACAAGCAAAGAGTGTAATGGTGTTGGCATCAATATGATGCCAATTTTCCGTACCCCAAAGAATGATCGTAATAAGAAATATGATACCCATACGTTTCTCTTTAGGCGTAATGGTCCCGATTTCTTCCATATATTTTTTAATAAGCGCAGGGCCGCCAGGGAGTGGCTCAAACTTGTTCAAAGTAATAACAAGAATATACATGATAACCCCTAGCACAATCGCAAAAGGTCCCCCATAAATAAGCCAATCGGTCCAAGTAATTGTATGATTTAAGGTACTGCCAATAAGGGCGACTATAAAAGGATTTGGAGCCCCTGCCGTTAGTACCATAAGCGCGGTAATTGGCGCTACCATTCCTGTAACTAACATAAGCTGCCTAGAAAAAACACTTTTCAGATCAAGATTAAAAGCCGTAATGAGCCCCATGGAAATGGGAATCATAGCCGCTGAACGTGCTGCGATGGACGGAATGATAAAGGCCAATACATAGCCAACAATTATAGTTCCTCCGATGATTTTCTTCGGTTCAGTCCCAACAATTCGTAAAATATTAAGAGCAATACGACGATCTAAACCGGTAAAACGGACAGCCTCCGCCAAAAACATTCCGCAAGCGACCAGTACCCAGCCGGAATTAATAAAGCCTGACATTGCGAGCGGAATGGCTTTAGACGTTCCAAGCAATTTCCCTTCAGTACCTTTTTCCGGCGAAAAGCCTAGAAACATCACCATAAAGAAACAGATGGCAATCGCGCTGATCGGATAAGGCATCGCTTCTGTTATCCATACATATACGGCAAAAGCAAGCACTCCAAGTACTTTTTGACCTGCAGTCGAAAGCCCCGCTAGCTGTGGCATCAAAGTAATGGCAGACATAATCACTAGCCCGATCAGAATATGGAGGGGTTTAAACGGTGACTTACTTTCTAACATTTCTACACTCTCCTCAATTTTTACTCAATCTGGCAAATTTAATACAATAATTAATCTTTAGTGAAAACCTTGCGTGAAACATATACTTGTCCATCCATAATTGGCTTTGCCGTACGACTGACTCCCGCCTTAGAAAGATGCCAGTTTTTCTGTTCTTTTTCAAGGTTAATTTCAAAATCAAGAATACCAGAAGGATGTCCCACCCGAACAATGCCGCTACGCTTCGCTCGTTCACTGACTATCTCATTGACTACAGTTCCCTCGATAAGTGCTGCTGTAGATACACAAATACCACCCGTAACAGCATAGGCCTTATGCATAACCGCCATGGCTTTGGTCCTTGCTACCAAATCAACATCATTGGCCTTCACTGTAACACCATTGATAGTCACATATTCCTGGGGTGCTGAAACAAAAGCAACCTTAGGAACAGCAGGCCCTACTTGTTCTTTACTCGCAGCCAACCCCATCATAACAGCCGCCGTTGTCCGGATATCTTCCATAATTTCCAATATTTCCGGCTTTGTTTCCGTGTCTTGCGGTAACTCCACTCCAGTCAAACCGATATCAATCGCTTTGACAAAAACGGACGGATTCGCTGCATCAACCAAGCTTACCCGTACTTTTTTACCGCATTGCAGCCTGATCTCATCAATTACATTGCCAGTAGGAAGTAACTTACCTGTTTTAGATCCACCGGAATTTAAAAAATTGAGAACGATTTTCGCCCCCGTACCAGGCACACCGTCAATAGCATAATCCCCTTCGGTAACCACTTCACCATCTTTTACAGGAATTTCAGCTACGATCACTTTCTTCGTGTTCGTATTGTAAATTCTCACCTTGGTAATCGGCTCCGTAATCGTTACAAGCCCCCGTCCAATGGCAAATGGCCCCACGCCAGACGACATATTACCGCAGTTCCCTTCATAATCTACAACTGCATCTTTAATGCCGACATACCCAAAAGTATAGTCTACATCTACATTTTCCCTGTCTGACGCTGCTACAATGGCCACTTTGCTAGTTAACGGATCTGCGCCACCGATACCATTGATTTGTCTTACATCAGGACTGCCATAAATATCAAGAATAACTTTGTCCCGCAACAACAAATCTTCTGGTAAATCTTGAGCCAACAAGTATACGCCTTTACTTGTTCCGCCCCGCATCAAAACTGCCGGTATTTTTATATACTCCCCCATCTTATTCTCCTCCTCATTTTTATAAATTAGCCCATAAAAAATCCATGTATCGTGAAAAGTACACCCTATTCAATACCTTTTCAACCTGAAATACTATCTCTTAACTCTACTTTTGGCATCACTTTTTTCTCCATAAAGAACCAGATAGCGAAAAACACGCCTAATAATATTGGCACAGTAATCATGAGATTTCCCACAAATACTTTATAAATGATAAAGGTAATAGGCATCGTCGTACCTGTCAGCGAACTAATCATCATGCCCGCTGGAATACTATCACCTAATCCGACCGCTGTTGCAGCTGCCGTAACCATGGGTGCTGTCCATGTTCCCAGGTAAAAATAAGGAATAAAAGCAATAGTACATAAAATAAGGCTTCGGAATATATTCCCATTTGTCAAAGCAACAACCATCGCTACCTTATAGGGTAGCGCAGCTAAGTCAGCAAAAGGTAAAAGCTTGTTACCGGGTATAATGACAGCAAGTCCAAGCAAAATCGGCACCATCAATAATGCCGTTGTAATAACAGCCGCGTCACCTAAGAGAACAGCCGGATCGAGTCCAATCAGAATCTTTCTTCCCTTAAATTTCTTGTCCGTCACCTTTCTGGCTTGTTCTGAAATCGGTTTTAACCCCTCGACAAATAAATGCGTCATTTTGGGCAACAGCATCATGGCTGCCGCCATATTGATGCCTAGACCAAAAGCTTGATAGGGATCATAGCCAGATAAAAAACCAATACCCACGCCGAGAATTAAACCTATCATCAAGGGTTGTCCAAAAACGCCAAAATATTTTCGCAGCGTTTCCATGTTAAAATCGATCTTATTGAATCCCGGTATTCGATCGAACAGCCAATTAATCGGAACCGCAATTGGCAAGTTCATCAAGGCATGAATTGCCGGAATAGTGACACCGGGTAGTTTGTAATACTTGCTTACGAGGGGAGAAGCCCAGTCCGCCATTTTATACACAAACATCCCTGTACAAGCAGCTGCTGCCACAGCAACAGTCACGTTGTCTGTCTCAAAGTAAACGAAAGTACCAACAGTGAGAGCATGATGATAATTCCAAATATCAACAGTTAAGGTATTCGTCTTATTGAGCAGCAATAAAGCAATGTTCGTCCCTAGAAGTGCTAAAACCATCAAGGGCACAATAGGCGAGCTCCAGCCAATGGCAGCTACTGTGGCAAAACCCATATCAATCACATTCAATTGAACGCCCATATGTGTAACCATCGCTTTTGTTGCAGGACCTAAACTTTTTGCCAAAAACTCAATAACTAACTTCAAGCCTGCGAAAGCAGCGCCAACAGTTAATGCACTTTGTATTGCCTTGCCTATAGATAGTCGAAAACAAACGGCAAATAGAAAAATAACTATCGGAAGCAAAACCGTCGGCCCAGCCTTAATAATGCTCTTAAAAACAATAAACAAATCCATGTATTCTCTCATTCCTTCACTATTTGGCTTTACTTGTATAATTTAACAATCCGCCGCTTAACACAATATCCCGTTGACGCGGTGTAAGATTGCAAGAAGTTTTCATATCAAGCCCCTTTGTAACATTGCGCACAATTACGATTTCCTGCTTGACTGCCTCATGAATGTTGTCAATCGTCAATTCATCGTCAACATCGATGCGGTCGTAGTCCGCCTCATCAACAAAAGTAAGTTGAAGTATGCCAAAATTAATCAAATTGGCTGAATGAATACGTTCGGCACTCTTGGCTAACAGTACTCTTACTCCCAAATACATAGGACACAATGCGGCATGTTCACGTGATGAGCCCTGACCATAACTAAGACCGGCTACAATTATCGAGGCAAATCCTTGTTCACGGTTATTTCGGCATTTGGCCGGAAACTCCGGATTCATATGATAGAATACATAATTGCTATACTTCGGAACATTTGAACGGTATTTCAAAAATGGACCGGCAGGCATAATATGATCTGTTGTAATTTTATCGCCCACTTTAATCGCTACTTTCGCCTTTAAGTCTGTTGGCATAGCTGTATTTTTCGGTGGATCACCAATATTGGGACCACGGTATACGTCAACTACTAAATCATTGGACGGTTTAATAATCATGCTGTCATCAATATCATAGATAGGCGGCAAAACGATTTTAGGATAAGGAAGATTCAAATCACGCGGATCAGTTACAACACCATTAAGAGCCGCGGCTACGGCTGTTTCCGGACTCACCAAATATACCTGAGCATCTTTGGTACCGCTTCGTCCTTCAAAATTGCGATTATTTGTACGAAGGGATACAGCATGCGTCTGCGGTGCTTGCCCACAGCCTACGCAAAATCCACAAGTGCTTTCCAAAATACGTGCTCCAGCAGCAACAAGATCGCTCAGTGCACCGTTTTTGGCAATCATCGATAAGACTTGTTTACTGCCTGGTGCAATCCCCAGACTGACATGAGGATGAATATGTTTGCCTTTAAGCATAGATGCTACCATCATGACATCACGATAAGAGGAGTTAGTACAGCTGCCAATTAATACTTGGTCAACCTTTAGACCAGCTATTTGACGAATCGTACGAACATTGTCAGGTGAATGAGGACAGGCTACACTTGGCACAAGCGTCGCTAAATCAATATCAATGACACGATCATAATGAGCATCTTTATCAGGCCCTAATTCACACCAATCGTCTTCACGACCTTGCGCTTTAAAAAATGTTCTAGTCAGTTCATCACTGGGAAAAATAGATGTCGTAACACCGAGTTCTGCCCCCATATTGGTGATTGTCGAACGCTCCGGCACTGTCAATTGAGCTAAGCCTGGTCCAGCATACTCGACAACTGTGCCGACATTACCTTTTGTTGTCAGAGTGCGAAGCATTTCTAAAATAATATCTTTGGCCGAAACCCAGGGCTGCAATTCTCCATACAAATTCACGCGAATCACCTTGGGATAACTGAAAAAGAAAGCCCCTCCTGCCATGGCCACCGCAACATCCATCCCGCCTACTCCCATGGCAACCATACCGACTGCACCGGAAGTGGGTGTGTGACTGTCAGAGCCAATAAGAGTAATACCGGGGCGGCTGAACCGTTCCAAGTGAACCTGATGGCAAATTCCGTTACCTGCTTTTGAATATAAAATACCATGTTTATCGGCAACAGTCTGAAGATAACGATGATCATCGGCATTTTCAAAGCCGTCCTGCAACGTATTGTGGTCCACATAGGAAACTGACTGGGTCTTTACAGTCGAAACTCCCATCGCTTCAAATTGAAGATAAGCCATTGTCCCTAAAGCATCCTGCGTAAGCGTCTGATCAATCCGAATGCCAACCTCACTGCCTGGTGTCATAGTACCTGACACTAAATGTGAAGCAATAATTTTTTCAAATAAATTTTTACCCATGATAAATCTCCTTTTTTCATTCTAGAATTAAAACAACGATCAACCCTACACCTTAATACATTGAATAAACAATAATCCCATAATTATTTGAACTTTAACAAAATTATAGTATAATAAACTCAATAAATAAAATATTTTAATTTTATTAAAGTCGATAATTTTTTTTTATCTTAAAAAGTAAAGGTGATACCAATGGATGATAAAGATTGGATTATTTTAAAAACTATTTTCGAAGAAAAAAACATTACCAAAGCTGCTGAGCGTCTTTATATGTCGCAGCCAGCCATTACTTACCGACTAAAAAATCTTGAGAAAGAATTTGGCGCAAATCTTGTCATGAGAAATCCAAATGGCATTTTAGTGACCCCTCAAGGGGAATATCTCCTGTCCTACATGAAAGAAATGTTAATAAAATTGCAAAAAACAAAAGAAAATATTAAAAACATGGAAAATAAAGTACAAGGTACATTACATTTAGGATGTTCTTCTATTTATGCTCATTATGAACTGCCACGACTACTCAAAGGCTTTCTGACTCGCTATCCTGAGGTAGAAATCTCGCTTAAAACTGGTTTAAGCCACAAAATTAATCGCTTAATACAAAAAGAAGAAATTTCACTTGCGATTATTCGCGGTGATTATGTGGGGCATGAAGAAAAACATTTACTGCGTGAAGAACCCATCTGCTTGGTATCAAAGCATCCCATTAGCTTTTACAACTTGCCTAAGCAGCCACGCATAAACTATGAAACAGACTCTACACTACAAATCCTTATTGAAAAATGGTGGCGCCAATCTTTTTCTTGTCCTCCCTACATTTCTATGGAAGTAGATAGTATGGATACTTGTCGCCAAATGGTTATCCATGGCCTTGGTTGGGCCATATTGCCTGCTATCGGATTGAGACAACATGATCAGCTTTATACCCGTGAATTACAGTGGACCAATGGAACCCCTTTAATAAGAAAAACGTGGTTAATCTATCAGGCAACATCATTGGAGCTATCCGCCGTAAAAGCATTTGTTGAATATCTAACAAATTATGCAGCAAAAACTTCTAATATTGAAAAGTAAAGTTCTCATGTCAAAATAGAAAAGAAGCCGCTTGTAGCAGTTCCGGCTTCTTTTACTTCTTTAATTATATTCCTTTAATAATGTCAACATCTCATCCACAGTAGGCATATCAATGCTATTCTTGGCATAATGGACATAACGTACCGTGCCATCCTCTTCCGTCACAAACAAAGCGGGAAGTTGCTGCTCATTTCCCTCGTACTTTCCATGCACCAAACCCAATTCCTTAACCCTTTTTCTTTTCTCCTCCAATTTAGCAAGGTCTTCCGGAAGCGTGGGCATCCGTTCCTCCTTGCAGGACGTAGCAGGAATCTCAAGCTTACGATAAATCTCCATATTGGTATCGCAAATTATTTCAAAAGGCAGACCGGAATCCTGCAAGCTCTCCTTTACATTGGCCGAATCACTCTGCATTACGACAAAAATCTGAGTATCTAGGTCAAGAAATTCCTGATAGCGCGTTGCCATCAGATGGATATCATAACGGCAGGTTGGGCAACCGATGTAACGCAATACCCAAAAAACGGTTCTCACTTTTCCTTTAAGAACAGCCTCTATCGTTTTGCCTGTCTCATAGGCTGTATTAAATTTAAAATTCGGCATTTTATCGCCAACAGACAGTTTTGCCATGGTAATCCTCCCATTCATCTTACAAAATTATACAATATTTTTTTACGAAGTCCTACAGTTCTTTCGCCTTTTTGGCTTAAGATTGGCAGGCGACTGATTTTTCTTTCATAGAAGCCGCCTGCTCTTCATTAGCTACCGATACTCATTCATGAACACAACCGCCCATTATATTTTAAACTTTTTGACTGTGTCTTGCAGTTCTTCTGCCATTTTTGCTAAGGCTTGGCTAGCACTGGAGATTTCCTCTATAGATGCTGCTTGTTCTTCACTAGTAGCCGATACTGTTTGGGTATGCCCAGATGCCGCTTTACTGACCAAATCAATATCATGGATCGAATCTACAATAATTTCACTTTCCGAGGCCATTTGTTGCATCGCTGCTGAAATATCTTTGACTTGTCCTGATACCTGCTCGACTAAATTGACAATTTTTCCGAAGGCCTGTCCTGCAGTATGAACCACTTCACTGCCCACCTTAACCTCCTGAGTCCCATCATTCATTGCAATAACTGCTTTTTCTGTCTCTGTCTGAACTTCAATAATTAATTCGGCAATTTGCTTAGCCGCTCCCTGAGACTGTTCAGCTAATTTACGTACTTCTTCGGCTACTACAGCAAAACCACGGCCTTGTTCACCAGCCCTTGCTGCCTCTATAGCAGCATT
The DNA here is from genome assembly GCF_018835585.1 of Pelorhabdus rhamnosifermentans. Classification (NCBI taxonomy): domain Bacteria; kingdom Bacillati; phylum Bacillota; class Negativicutes; order Selenomonadales; family Sporomusaceae; genus Pelorhabdus; species Pelorhabdus rhamnosifermentans. The sequence continues at coordinate 55,119 of NZ_JAHGVE010000026.1, read as the reverse complement.
TAGCGCTAATAAATTAGTTTGCCCAGCAATACCGGAAATCGTTTCTACAATCTGACCAATTTTCTGAGAACGCTGACCAAGTCTCATTACAGACTCTGCCGAATTAGTCACTGTTTTTTCAATAACACTCATCTGCTTCATGACAGTCTCAACTGATTTTCCGCCATCTTGCGCTGCTAATGCTGCCTGGTCAGCTATGACCGTCATATTGTTAGCATTTTCCGATACTTTTTGAATCCCGCCTGATACTTGCTCCACCACAGAAGAAGTGGTTCCAATTGCAGAAACCTGTTTATCAGAACCTTTAGCCAACTCAGTTATTGTATCAGCCACCATTCCCGTAGCCTGAGCTGACTGCTCTGTGTTAGTTGAAAGCTGCTCAGAAGCTGATAAAACATGTCCGGCTGAGGTCATAATTTCATGAATAATATTCTTCAAATCTTCACGCATTTTTTCAAGTGATACTGCCAATTGATTAATTTCAAGCATACCAGAAACTTGTATTTTCTGACTCAAATCACCGCCAGCAATTTTATCAGCAGCATTCACTAGTCGATTAAGCGGTTTGGTCATATTTCCAGCTACATAAATAGCTGTAGCAACCGCTATAATTATGGCAAGCAACATTAAGACTGCCATAATCAGTAAAGCACGCTTCATATTGCCAGTAAATTCACTTGTAGGTAAATACGTAATTACTCCCCAATTGTAAGTTTTGATAGGAGAAAAAGCAATTAACGATTCAATTTGGACTGATGACATAGTTTCTGCATTGCCGTTATTTCCAGATATGACCCTTTGCACGTAGTTTTCTTGGCTAATACTTTCATTTTTGATAACTCTTTCTTTGTCAGGATGGGCAATTAACCCTCCTTTGCTGTCTACAATATCAATATAACCTGATTTACCAATCTTGGTCCGCTCCGTAATTTTCCAAATGCTCTCGAGACTTATATCACCAGCTAACACACCCAGAATTTTTCCGTTTGGATCTTTAATTGGCGTAGAAATTGTAATTGTCGGTGTTTTTGACACTGCTGATATGTACACATCCGAAAAATAGAGATTATCAGCCATCCCTTTTTTAAAATAATCTGCGTTGACTTTATTGTTCATAGTCGTTGATGATGTTTTGGCAATTTGCATTCCAGCCGCATTCATAGCATAAATTGTTTGGAATTCCGGATTGTTTTTTTGTGCAATCCTAAGCAATTCACCTAGTTTGGTTGCATCCATCGAATAAGCAGTCGGTGACAAAGACAATGTTTTGATTAGCTGAGCATTGTCGTCCATAAATCGCTCAATTTCATAAGAAATTTGTGTTGCAATGGTTTGATTGCTACTGAAAATGTTCTCTTTAGTTGCACTAACATTCATATAGGAACTAACTCCACCAATTACTGCTGCTGACAAAAAAGAAAACGCTACAAGTAGTCCTATGATTCTAAATTTAAATGTATTTTGTATCATATTTTACTACGCCTCTATTATTCAGACTTATAGACACCAAGTGAAATGTTGATATACCTTTCACGTGAAAGCAAACTAGACTTGCAATAAATGCAAGTCTGTTTGCTTATCCATATTTAACACACGGCAACTAGTTCAATCTCCACCAAGGCATCTTTAGGCAATTTAGCAACCTGTATACAAGCTCTGGCAGGACAATCTTTAATGAAATATTTTGCATACACATTATTCATAGCAACAAAATCATTCATATCTTTGAGAAATACCGTTGTTTTTACAACATTATCAAAAGACAGACTTTCCGCTACTAATATTGCCTTCAGGTTTTCCAGAGATTGCTTAGTTTGACCTTCAATACCGCCAACAGCAAATTCACCAGTTGCTGGAAAAACAGGCAGTTGACCTGAAATAAACAAAAAGCCATTGGCCTTAATAGCCTGAGAGTACGGACCAATTGCTTTAGGCGCACTTTCGCTAAATACTACTTTTTTCATATATCACACACTCCATTATTTAACTAATTCTCTGTCCGCTTGTTAAACAAGCAGTATCATCTGCTTATGGTACAAGTAAAGCAGTTAATTCTGAGATATCTTTCACCTGTTCTAAATTGTATATGGTGCTAATAATTTCATCCATGCGCTTATCAGAAAGTACTTCCCCTGCTAGGCACCTAAATTTTGAAGACAGTTCTTCCCTTGTCATCGGATTTTCCGGACCGCCCCTACCATTCCACACCACTTTAGTCAGCTGGCGGCCATCTTTAGTCCGCACCCGCATTTCACATCCCCAATTTGCCGGATAATGTTTCGTATACTCGTCTGAAACATGAACATCAATTTTGCTACACAAATTCATTATTGCCGGGTCTTTTATCCGCTGCTCAGTAAATTGCGCAACTCCCGCACCACCATCAAGAAATGCAACAGCAATACCGTATGGAATGGAGAATTTAGCTTCAAATACATTTTGCGGTTTCGGATAAATACCACATTGCTTTACACCGATTTCATAGGTATAAACATCAATTTTTTCAATATCTTCAGCATTGAGCTTATGTTCTTTGACTAATTCCAAAGCCCCTTCAATTGATAAGTGCATGCTGCGGCAGCAAGCATAGGGTTTGCGGCCTACGCGTAATACATTATATTTTTCCCCGAGTCCCTCCGTAACACTAGCAAAGTTATATTCATCCGATGTGGCTCGATAAAATCCACCATCTTCAGCTTCCAAAATATAACTGGGGCCAGTCATACCTCCCTTAGCTAATATTGCCGAAGTAATACCGGCGCTGGCCGGATGCCCGCCGTGAAGCTTTTTATTGTTTGCGCCATCTTTCAAAAATGCCCATAATCCACTTGCTTGCGTACCTGCTAAGCCCAACGCTGATACAGTCTGATTGACTGAAAGACCCAGTATTTTTGCGGAGCTAATTGCAGCGCCAAAGATACCGCACGATGAAGTAGCATGCCAACCATGCAACCGATGTGAAGCCGTCCCGGCACCGATTGCAATACGAATGCCAGTCTCATAGCCTGCTGTTAAAGCAGTGATTAATTTTTTACCGGAAATTTTGCGTTTTTCCCCTAAGGTTATCGCGGCTGGTATGACGACTGTCCCCATATGAATTTTACCTTGCGGATGAAAATCATCCATTTCCAAGGCATGTGCCGCAATCCCGTTAATTAAAGCTGCATTTTGTACCGAAGCCCGCTGATTGGTACCCCACAGAACACAATCTTCCTGTTTATCATACTTTTTTAATTCATCAGTAATTCCTTTGACATCCTCAACATGAACAGCTGGAATAGCCCCCGCCAAATTATCAATTAAATTTTCCTTTGCCTTCTCAACAACATCTTTAGGCATTTTTTCATACTCTAACTCGCAAAAAAATTCAGCTAGTCGAGTCGTTATCGTCATATTATTCTCTCCTTTATTAATATAAAAGCCCTATAATAACAGCCACAAACTTCAATAAGATTATTGAACCGCTTGGCTCTTTTCCCATATTTTATATTGCTCAAGTATTTGACAAAGTCCCTGCGCCAATGTAGCTTGGGGACAGCCAATATTCAGTCTAACAAAATTAGCCCCTTCCGGACCAAAACCATCTCCGCGATTAACAGCGACCAAACACTTATTAATAAAGAAATCAGCCAATGCATCGCCGCTAAGACCCATTTCACAGCAATCCAACCACATTAAATACGTACCTTCCGGCTTCACAAGCTTAATTTTCGGCATTTTGGTTTTAAGGAAATGCTCTAAAAAATCAACATTATTCTCTAAATAAGGAACCAGCTGCTCCAGATAATCTTCACATTCATTGTAAGCCGCAATGTACGCAGGCAACGCAAAGACATTTTGCTGGATACTTCTATTTTTTTTAAACTGTTCTTCTAAACCTTTTCTCAACTTGGGATTGGGAACCACAATACCAGAACCACGCAACCCGGCTATATTAAATGTTTTAGATGGTGCATAGCAAGAAACTGTATTCATGGCATATCTTTCATCTAAAGAAGCTACTGGTATATGTTTATTACCAAAGAAAATAAGATCGGAATGAATTTCATCGCTTATTAAGATGACATTATACCGCAAGCAAATCTCAGAAATTTTTAACAGATCCTCCTTCGTCCAAACACGTCCAACTGGATTATGGGGATTACACAATATCATTAACTTTGCTTTGGGACTGGCTGCCCGCCTTTCCAAATCTTCAAAATCAATACGATATTGGTCATTTTCATAAATCAGACTGTTATCGCTTATTACACGATCATTATCAACAATAGAAAAACCAAATGGATGATAGACGGGTCTTTGAATGATAACTTCATCGCCTACCTCAGTAAAAGCCTGTATCATGGTGTTAAATACCGGAACAATGCCTGTAGCAAAAACAATCCAATCCGGTTTAATTTCCCAGCCATGACGTTTTTTTATCCAGTTAATAGTAGCTTCCTTGAATTCCTGAACTGTATACGGATAACCATAAATCATATGCTCGGCTCTAGCCTTTACGGCATCTACCACAGGCTGGGGACACCGGAAATCAGTATCAGCCACCCACATAGGCAACGCGTTACTATTCCCCACACGAGCCCCCACATTGTCCCATTTCGAACTCTGCGTATTCTTTCTATTAATTACCTCATCGAAATTATACTTCATCGTAATTCCTCCTCTATCATAAATTACTTTATAGCTTAGTTATTGTCTCTATTCAATAACTAAAGCACCAATCAGTTCCCTAATATTAGATAACTTATCTAGGTGAGTAATTCTATCCAATATATTTTTTACTTGCTCCTGAGATAAGTTGATTAGAGCATTATTGTTATATTTTGTAATGACAGCCTGCTGTTTAATAGGATTTTCTGCCGCCCCACGTTCGTATTTCTGCACCTGCTGATACACAGTACCGTCATAAAGTGTAACTTTTATCCACCCAGGAAAATGGCTAGGATTTTTAACGTCTTCATCTTCCACACAGCGGATTTTATCAATTAATTCAATTACCGCGGGATTTTTCATGTGTTGTTCGTCAATTTCCAGCGGACTCACTTTACCTGTAAGTACTGACATCGCCACAATATATGGCAAACTAAAGCGCATCCCATAGTCAGAAGCCGGACGTTTTTTAGCTTGTTCCGGCGAACATACGATATGATAGCAACGTTTTTCAATACGACATTCAATTTCTTTGACATCTTTTGCACTAAACTTATGCTGCGTAAGAAGTGCAAAAATACAGTCACTAAAAGAATGAATCATATGACAGCATGGATATAACTTCACCGCAATTTCCGTAGTCAGCCATTTTTGCCCCAAATCGGCGAATGCCTCTACCACCCCTTCCACCGTGCCAAGATGTGTTTGATACAACCCATAACCGCCTTCAAGCACTTCGTACGGTCCGGTCAAGCCTCCCTTGGCCAGCATCAAAGCATAAATAGCTGCATGACTGCCCCAGCCGGGATGAATCTTTTTCACCGATGAACCATCGTGTAAAAACTCCTGCAGTGCAGCTGCCTGGCTGCCGCAAATTCCCAGCGCATGAACTAGCACGTGTTGTGGAAAATTAAGTAATTTGGCTGCAACGCAAGCGGCTGCAAAGGGAGCCACTATTCCCGTACCATGAAAGCCACGATCATGAAACCCGCCCCGAGCTGCAAGTGCCAGCCTAATAATGATTTCATAGCCGCAAATGATAGCCGCTAATATTTCTTCACCAGTAGCCCCAACTGCCTCTCCTACTGTAAAAGCCGTGCTAACAACGCTGGCACTCGGATGGACAACCCCGCCAACATGTGTATCATCATAATCCATACCATGAATAAGGGCCGCATTTGCTAGTACTGCATCTGCCATCCCCACTTTTTTCCTAGTCCCCCATAAAGTGCTCTCGGGACGACTGCCAAAATCCTCCGCCACCTTTCGGGTACTTACCGCATGTTTCAAATGATAAGCCGCCATGGCTCCTCCCAAAGCATCTGTTATCATTAACTTGGCATGCTCTTGTACTTTCTGCGGTACATCTGTTAGTGAAAATTGCAAAGTATACTCTGCAATTCTTTCTGAAAGCGATATTTTGGCCACAAAATTCCCTCCTGAAGAAACAGTTAGTTATTTCAAAAATACGATGAAATTTGCCGCAATATTTACAATCGCTGCTACCAACATCGGAATGGCCGTTCTCTTAATAATTTGAAAAGTAGATACTCCTGCGACTCCGGCAATGGCTATAATGGGTGCAGCTATTGGACATACCACCCGACCAAAGCTAGTCATAATCTGCATCGGCAGTAACAAAGTAACAATATCTATATTGAGATATTGGGCCACCCTAGGTGCAATCGGCGCAAAAGAAAAGAACGTTGCATTACCCGACCCCAGAAGAAAAGCAGATAATGCCATTAACAGACTCATTACTACAACCATAAAATGGACACCCAATCCCGCATCCTGGGCCGCTTTAATCAATGTATCTACCGTGCCGATTTTTAATAAACCGGCCGCAAAGGTTTCACCGGCAACAATCATCGAAATAACGGTAACAAACGACTTCCCCATGCCTTTAAAGAAAACCATAAGACTTTCCATAACAGCGTTAGCATCTCGCAAACGAACATACTCAAATACTAACGATATAAACAAACTAATAAGCATTGCACTAATTACGTCCATCTTTATGGGAGATTTAAAAATCGGACTGAAACCCATAATAAGACCAAATGGAACAATGGGCAGTAACGCATAAATCAAAGGTGGCCGATTTTCTTCGTCTATTTCCTCGATTTCTTCAAGCGCTTGTCCAGGCACAAATCCTTCTTTTTTATCCCACCAGCGCTGTACAAAAAAGTGTGTTATAGCTACTGCAAGAATAATTGGAATGGTAATCGGCAATTGATAATTTACAAAGTATGTTGCCGGATCAAGTCCGCAAACCTGTGCAGCATAAATTTCAGCTTGAGAGCCTGGTCCATGATCAACAAACTGACAGCAGGCAATCACAGCAATTGCTGACATTTTACTTACTCCTACCCGAATCAATACCGGATACATCGTCGCCATTAAAAGCAGACCAAGACCGCTATGACTTGGTATGAACAATACCAATATCTGTGTTAGAAAAAAAGCTGCAACAAGTAAAACATAGGGCGAACGTATTTTTTTTAGCGGAGCCCCCAAAATAGCAAACATTGCTTTACTGGCTCCTAAATAATCCATATAACTGCCAAACCCAGCAATCGCCATAATAACCATTCCGGTAGTACCCGTACGATTCTGGAGCAAATTGGTCACTGTCTTAAACATATCCAGCCACGCTATACCAGTGGCGTCCTTAGCCGGCAAAAGCGGTCCTAAATTTAAAGCTAACGATGCTGCAAGCAGCATAAATCCTGCTAAAAACAGTACCGCATGCGCTCTGTATTTTTTTATAATCATGGCATAAACAACCCAGACAATAACAAGAACTGAAACAATTACTCCAATCATTTGCTAACCTCCCTTTGTTTTTACTATAATCTTACGTGCTTTTTCAATCCGTTCCGCTACGATTGAGAATTTCACCAAAATCATGTTTCAGTGCTGTTTTCATAACTCTTAATGCCTCCTGTCAAACATAGTGTGATAGAATAGCTTTAACAAGGATTTGCCATAAGAATAACGAAATATAAAATGAATCTTTTCTGAAAAAGCAAGCACTCAAGAGTACTTTCCACAACCTTATAAATACTTAGAGTGAGGTATTCTACAATGGATCATATTGATTTACTTATTTTAAAAAACTTATCTGAAGAAAGAAACATTACCAAAGCTGCTGAACGTATGTTTATTTCCCAGCCTGCGCTTACTCGCCGTTTAAAAAACATGGAACGTGAAATTAAAGCTACACTCGTACTCCGAGTACCCAATGGCGTGGTATTAACACCGCAGGGAGAAGAATTTCTTCGCTATGCAGAAGGAACGCTGCTCCAATTTAAAAAGGTCAAGGAACACATTCAAGGTATGAATGAAAATATTCTTGGCTCTTTATCTCTAGGAGTTTCTTCTGTTTTTTCCCATTATGAACTGCCGCAACTGCTCAAACATTTTCTTGAACTTTATCCAGATGTCGAATTCTCCCTAAAAACAGGTCACAGCATTAAAATCAACCGTATGTTACAAAAAGATGAGGTCTCACTAGCCATTCTTCGGGGAGATTTTCACTGGGATGAAAAAAAACATTTGCTCTATGAAGATCCAATTTGCCTTGTTTCCAGTAAATCTTTGAAATTACAAGACCTGCCGAAAAATCGGAGAATTGTTGCCAAAACAGCAATCCAAACACAAATTGACGAATGGTGGCATCAAACATTTTCTTGTCCTCCAGCAACAACAATCGAAGTTGACAGTCTAGATACCTGTCGGCAAATGGTTCTCAACGGACTAGGCTGGTCTATCATGCCTAAAATCGGCTTGAAAAGCTATGACAACTTATATACCCAAAATTTGTACTTAGCTAATGGCACTCCCCTTGTCCGACGCACTTGGTTAGTATACCGCAATATCTATTTAGAGCTGCCAAGTGTGCGAGCATTCGTTGAATATACCAAAAAACATTTCATAAATCATCCACCAAAATAAATATTAACTTTATAAAATTCCAAATTAATTATTAAATTTAGAATCTTTATTCATACTATATCTCTTAATGCAAGATAAATAAAATAACCATTGTTGATGCACCTTGATAACTTTATTAAAAGATTTTTGAGTTACTGTGCTAAAAAAAACACAGCCGCCAGTTCAATGACACAAAAGGCCAAGAATCCATATAATTCATGGATCTCTTGGCCTTCATTGGCTTTGATATTTACTTTTGATATTTGATGCTTTTCATTGTATACCAAAGAAAATTCATCTGCCAATACCTATTTGTTATGCCAATCCATAACTTTCTTAAACCATTTTCAATACTTTTAATTGAATCACAGTAAAATTCTCATGTCAAAATAGAAAAAAATCGCTTGTAGCAGTATAGAAATTACTGCCACAAGCGGCTTTTTACATATACTTATGTCAATTGCATATCATCGGAAAGAAGGGTACTTAAAAAATGCTTGGTTGCAGTGGACAAGTACCTCTGCTTCATCCAAACAACGACTTTTTTTATCACCAGTGGAGAATCAATAATTTCTCTGTATTTTAACTGATGGCAGGGAACTAAACCAAGAGCAGACTTCGGAACAAGAGCTAAGCCGATTCCTTCGTTCGCAAGAACTAATAAAGAGCGAACATCATCACCCATACAAAGAATTAGTGGTTCGAACGCTAAGTCTTGGCAACATTTTCTAAGTAGAGATTCATTGCTGCGAAGTACCAATAATGGCTTGTCTGCCAATTCATGGAGTGATATCGGAATTTTTTTCCGCCAAACGTTCCATTTCCCAGACATCGCAACAATCATAGGTTCAGGCGGCAGATTGATCCAATGATAACAAGCTAAGTCAAAAATAGATCGTACAATGCCCACTTCAATGATACCGTTATTCAAAAGCTCTAAAATGGCATGTGTATCCCCTTCCCGCAAGTCAAACTTAATGTAAGGATGATTTTCGTGAAAATCACGAATAAGGCCGGGTAATAGCGTCACACCAGAAGAAGCTATCGTTCCGATTGCCAGAGTACCTTGATAACCTTCATGCAATTCCCTTACTTCCGTCGCAGTTGTCTGGAGTAAATCGAGTATTTGACCTGCACGTTCATGCAACAACCGACCGGATTCAGTTAACCGAATCCTTCGACTGCCTCGTTCAACTAACTGCACACCTAATTCGTTTTCAAGCAACTTGAGCTGCTGACTCAATGACGGCTGAGCCATAAACAGACGTTTTGCTGCTGCTGTAATATTTTCCTCTTCCGCAATCATGCGAAAATACTTAAGCTGTTTTATATCCACAAATTTAGCCTCTTATATAGTTTTTTCCTATAGGAGAAAAAGATTTTAGCTATTTTTTCTATCAATTTATCCTTGTTATAATAATATAGAAAAGATCGTTTTCAGTATTAAAATAAAGTCACAAATGAGAAGAGGAAAAAAATTTTGTCATTTTCAATTTTTTTACAAGCTGTTGAAAGTTTAATTAGTATTATCATTATGGTTTCACTCGGTTATTTATTGACTAAAAAAGGTTGGTTCAACCAAGAAAATGCCAGTCTATTACCAAAATTAGTAAACTATGTTGCTTTGCCCACGTATATGATTTGGAACTTACTCAGCACTTTTGACAAAGAAACTTTTCTACCCATGTTTGCCGGAGTCATTGTGCCTATTGCATCCATGCTGCTTAGCTTTATTATTGCTTATGTCGTTTCGCAGGTTCTAAACATAGGACCTCAGCGAAAGGGTACTTTTCGCTCGCTATTTTTTTGTTCAAGTTCAGTTTTCGTCGGTGTTCCCGTCAACTTGGCTTTATTCGGAGAAAGCAGTCTTCCTTATGTCCTCGTGTATTTTCTGGCCAATGCCTTTCTGTTTTGGACAATTGGCAATTATTCTATCAGTCTAGATGGGAGAACGGCTCCTGCCAAACTCATCAGCGTGGCAACCATCAAAAGGGTCTTCTCACCACCCTTTATTGGCTTTACAGCAGCCGTATTATTCATTCTTCTTGACATTCATCTGCCCAAATTTGCCATGAATACGTCCAAATATCTTGGGGGCATGACAACGCCTTTATCCATGCTTTTCATTGGAATATCCATGTTCGGTGTCAAATTACGCAATATCAAAGTAAGCAAAGACATGATCGCCCTACTAGCAGGCAGGTTTATCATCTCACCGCTGGCTGTTGTACTTGTTACAGCCTTTATTCCGATTCCAGAACTCATGAAAAAAGTTTTTGTTATTCAAGCTGCCTTACCAGCCATGAGCCAAGCCACAGTGCTTGCTAAGGTATATGAAGCAGACACAGAATATACTGCCCTGCTCGTCACAGTTACAACGCTTTGTGCAGTAATCGCAATTCCCATTTATATGGCCATGATATAGCGCCGTAATACCGATTAAATATTTCGGTATTTTTTTATACCTGACCAAGAATTTAATAGCCGTTTTGCTACCAAATGGAAAATAGCTGTTACAAAAAGTACGGGAATCGTCGCTCCCATAACAAGGTCTAACATAACAAATTGATAATAGAGCCAAACACCGACTCCCCATACAATAAAAGCCTCCCAGTTAAGCAACAGCTTTGAATGAAGTTGCGTTTCACCTAAAACAAAATAATCCATCAGTAAAATAGCAAATAAAGGTGAAAAAACCGAGCCGACGGCATACAAGAAACTTTCATATTGTTCCATATCAATAAAAATGGCTGTAACCGTCCCAACAATTGTCATAATAACAGCGGCAAATTTTTCATCAAAGCTAGGAAAAATATTCAAAAAGGTTACACCAGCCGAATAGGCATCCATAAAAGTTGTCGTCACTGTTGCAAGAACAATAATCCCCAAGGCAAACACTCCAAGCTGCGCTGCGATCATCATAGCAGCAGGATCGACATTTCCGGCAACAATAGCCGCTCCTAAGCCTGTAATATACATCCAACTGCTGCCAACAAAATACCCTAGCCAACTTCCAATAGCCCCATCGCTTTTACTACGAGCATACCGCGTATAATCGGCAATTAAAGGCAGCCAAGAAAGTGGCATGATAACACTAAGCTCCACGGCTTCACCAAAAGACAAAGTCCCACTGCCTACACCAGACAACAACCCCGGTTGCCGAAAAATAACATAACTTAAAATAACAGTAAGCAAAAAAAGGAGAAAAACAGCAATCATATTCAGCTTTTTCCAGCCTTCTTTACCGAATAAAATCCAAACAAAAATAATAGCCCCTAAAATGCCCATCCATAAGGCAAGGTGATCAAATTGATAGAGAGTGCTTGTAATCTGATTGACTGAACGCGCCCCTGATACAATCATGACAGCTGTCCAACCAATCAATTGCAACACATTGAGCAATGAAAACAGATAAGAACCATACAATCCGAAAGAAATACGCGTAGACATAATAGCTGGCATCCGACTCTCCGTTCCTATCATGCCGCTGAGTGCTAAAAGAGTAGTGCCAACAAGATGACCTAAAAGAATGGCCAGAACTCCCTTGACAAAACCGAGTGGAGCAATTAAACCACCCGTAATAATTTCAGCGACTGAAACAGCCGCGCCAAACCATAAAAATGTGAAATGCGGCAAAGTAAGATTATTCGCGTTGCCTATATTCATTTTATTAAACCAGCTTTCTGATAAAGATCATAAAAGTGATGTGTTGGCCCTACTCCCTTGCCAATACTTAAGGAATGTTCGATGGCAACGGTTACATAGTCTTTTGCCATCTGAACAGCTTGGCTTGCAGAAAATTCCAGAGCCAAATTAGCAGCAATAGCAGAAGACAAGGTACAGCCTGTACCATGCGTATTTTTTGTAGCAATACGTTGAGAAACAAGCCGCACAAACTCCATTCCATCATAAAAAATATCTGTGGCATCATCGACAAGATGGCCGCCTTTGACAAGTACCTGCTTCGGCCCTTGAGCAAAAAGAGCTTTGGCAGCCTGCTCCATATCTAAAAGTCCTGCAATTTTCCGGCCTGTTAATACCTCAGCTTCAGGAATATTGGGTGTCACCAAATCAGCTAGTGGCAGTAAAAATTGAGAAAGAGCCTGTTCAGCCTCAGGTCTCAGCAAATGATAGCCACTTTTAGAAACCATCACAGGATCAACAACAATATTGCGTGCACCATAATGACGTAGTTTGTCTGCAATCACTTTAATGGTCTCAGCATTTGATACCATGCCAATCTTAACAGCAGCTACCTCAATATCATTAAATATAGCATCGATTTGTGCAGCGATCATGTCCGGTGTAATCTCTTGAACAGCAAAAACGCCTTGTGTATTTTGTGCTGTTACAGCTGTAATAACACTCATGCCAAATACACCATGCGCTGAAAAAGTTTTTAAATCGGCCTGAATTCCTGCACCGCCACCGGAATCAGATCCAGCAATTGTAAGTAGATTTTTCATTTTATCTCCTTTCGATTTCACTGATTCATAAAATATTTTTCCAATATGTACATAACATTCTGTTCGTATTGGAAAAATCCTGTTCAAAAAACAAGCAAGCTGCCCAAAACCGGCAACTTGCTCATTAAAATTGCATGTCTGATTCTACTTTTCCAAATCAGCTGCAACTTGTTTCAATCGCTCACGAATAGGTAAATCATAAGGGCAACGCGTCTCACAAATACCACATTCAATACATTCGGAAGCCTTAGCAGGCAAATTGGCATAACGCTCTGGTATAGCCTCCTTCAAGCCATAGCGTGTATATTGCAAATGAAAAATAAATGTCTGAGGAATATCAATGTTCACAGTACACGGCATACAGTAGCCACAGCGCCGACAAAAATTCGGACCAATCTCTTTCGCTTCTTTGGATAACAAAGCCACTTCCACTGGCGTAAGTGGCTGATAATCAGTTAAGGCCGCAAAATTTTCCTGAACTTGCTCTACTGAATCCATACCAGGAATGGCAGCCGTAATGTCATGCGATAAAATCCACTTGAGTGCCAGATCGGTATGTGTAATTTGCCCACCACCGAGTGGCTTCATAACAATGATACCCAAATCTAGCTTTTTAGCTAAGGGAAACAGTTCCTTTAAAGGATCTTGTTCAATAAAGTTAAACGGCACCTGCACCGTACTAAAATGCCCCGTCTGAATGGCTTCTATAAGCAGTGGAACACTATGTCCTGTTACACCGATGTGACCAATCTTGTGTTGTGCCTTAGCTTCAATGAGCGCTTCCAGTGCTCCGTCTGGTGCGAGTACAGCATCAAGGTCCTCGCGCGTCTTAATATTATGTATTTGATACAAATCAATATAATCCATCTTAAGTGTAGCCAAACTTAAATCAATGTCTTTCGCCATGCTAACCTTATCGCGAGCCATACTTTTCGTTGCCAAATAAAATTCTGATCGTCTATTTGCTAAGTACCGACCAATTTTTTCTTCGCTATCCGTATAAGCTCTGGCTGTATCGATAAAATTAATTCCCTTCTGAAGCACAGCATCTAATACAGAACTGGCTTCTTCCATGGTACAGCGCTGCAATGGCAATCCGCCAAAACTAATGGCAGTAACAGATAAATCCGTTCGACCAAGTCTTCTTTTTAACAACACTTCAGCCCCCCTATAAAAAATAAACTCAAAAAGCAGAGGCAATTGCCTCTGCTTTTTGAAAGAAGAACCCATGATACCGTCCCTCCATATGTTCAAAGCCCGCTCTCGCAGGTGGGTGTCCCCGTTAGGCTTTTGTTGTCCCTTCCACGAGGGCTGAACAGCGATCCTAACTTTAAACTCCCGTACATGTTGCATAGGTTGAACATATTGGAGGTTACGCACACCTCAGGAAACTTATTGATTACATGATATCATGAATAAGAAGCAAAAGCAATAGCTCATTGCATTAAAAACAGAAAATTTTCATTTCACTATACAAATCTTTTTTAACGGTACCCATTAAGGCCACATAATCATCACAAGCTGATAAATACAAGCGCTTGTTAGAGCGCTTAGCGGAATAGTTAGAACCCAAGCCACCAGCATTTGCCTAGCCACAGTCCAACGAACGGCGTGAATGCGTTTGGCTGAACCCACTCCCATGATTGATCCTGCCACAACATGAGTTGTACTAACAGGTAAATTCAATAACGTCGAAGAAAAAATGACTGTCGCTGAGTTAAGATCGGCAGAAAACCCGTTAATCGGCTCCATTTTAAAAATTCGACCGCCCATAGTTTTAATAATTTTCCAACCACCAATAGCCGTACCAGAAGCCATAGCAGTTGCACAAACAAGTTTCACCCATGTAGGAACTTCTAAAGCGGGTATATAGCCAGCGCTAAGCAAGGCTAAGGTAATGATGCCCATAGATTTCTGAGCATCATTAGACCCATGAGAAAAAGACATGAGGCCTGCCGAAATCAGTTGCATCCGTTTAAAACCCGTATTAAGCTTTGAAGGCGAAAAACGCCCAAATCCCCATAGCATAAGTATCATAATAGCATAACCTGTAATAAGAGCCACAATAGGGGACAGCACCAATGAAAGAACAATCTTCTCAATTCCTGCAAAATTCAAATTACTAGGTCCAACACTCACTAAAACAGATCCCATTAATCCGCCAATTAAGGCATGTGAAGAACTACTAGGAATAGCATACCACCAAGTAACAAGATTCCAAATAATTGCTGCTGCCAAAGCCGTAACAATCATAGGCTGAGTAACAACTGCAGCTGAACGAACAATATCGCCGCCAATTGTTTTGGCC
This sequence comes from Pelorhabdus rhamnosifermentans, assembly GCF_018835585.1. Classification (NCBI taxonomy): domain Bacteria; kingdom Bacillati; phylum Bacillota; class Negativicutes; order Selenomonadales; family Sporomusaceae; genus Pelorhabdus; species Pelorhabdus rhamnosifermentans. The sequence continues at coordinate 39,756 of NZ_JAHGVE010000026.1, read as the reverse complement.
ACACCTGTACTAAACATAGCACCGCCAAAATTTAAAACAGCTGACATTAAAATAGCCTGACTTGGCGCAAGCGCCCGCGTAGAAACAGATGTAGCAATGGCATTGGCTGTATCATGAAATCCGTTAATATAATCAAAAACAAGTGCAAAAGCAACAACAACAAAGACAATCGACATATCAGGCATATTTTAGCAGAACTCCCTTGAGTAGATCAGCAACACCTTCGCAGTCATCTAACGCATCTTCAAGCAGCATTAAAATCTCTTTCCATTTAATTAATTCAATCGGATCCTTGCACTCGCGAAAGAGCTTGGCCATTTCCTGACGATACAAACGGTCACCCTTGGATTCAGTATCAACAATCCGGGCACAACGCGCCTCAAGCTTCAGACGCTTCTTTTTCATATCAGGTAAATAGGAACAGGCCTTTTCCAATTGTCGAGCACTCTTTACGACGAGTGATGCAAGTTCTATCGCCCCAGCAGAAGCCGCACCTGCATTGTAAAGTGTCATGCGCTCGGCAATGCCTTGAACGCCATCAATAACATCATCAATTTTTTGTGCTAATGCGTAAATATCTTCACGATCAAGGGGTGTAATAAAAGTATCATTTAAACGACTAATAATTTTATCCGTGATTTTATCTGCATCTTTTTCAAGCACATCGACCTTTGTAAATAATTCCTCCACATTTGCCGGTTCATTCATCGCTTCAAACAGCAAATCGGCACTCTCTCGAACAATTGCCGTTAATTCAGAAATATATTGATAAAACGCTTCGTCACTGGGTTTGAGTCGCAATCCCATTGTTGTCCCCCCTCAAAATCTACCTACTTGATTATATCTTATATGAACGCTTCTTGTCGAATAAAGTTAACAATTTTTTTATTATTCTCTTCTATTGAAGAAATTTTTCTACGTCTTTAATGATCGTCTTCAACACCTTTAGCCGTGCATAAGATTTGCAATTTGCTTCGACAATCGTCCAAGGAGCATAGGTTGTACTCGTTCGAAAAAACATCTCATCTATTGCCTCTTCATATTGTGCCCATTTTTCACGATTTCGCCAATCTTCGCCTGTAATTTTCCATTGCTTATCTGGATTTGAAAGACGTTCTGTAAAACGCCGTTGTTGTTCATCTTGATCAATATGTAGCCAAAGCTTCACAATCGTACCGCCATAATGAATCCACTGTTCTTCCATTTCATTCATTTCACGATACGCGCGGCGCCACTCTCCTTCTGTACAATACCCCTCTACCCTTTCTACAAGAACTCGACCATACCAACTGCGATCAAAAATAGCAATATGCCCCTGCTTGGGCATGGCACGCCAAAATCGCCACAAATAATGATGATTCAGTTCCTCATCATTCGGAGCCGAAATGGGAATGACCGTATACCCACGAGGATCCATATTTTGTGCTAGGCGCCTGATAGCCCCCCCTTTTCCTGCGGCATCCCAACCTTCAAGCACAACAAGGACAGGCATTTTTTTCTTATAAATAATATACTCTATTTCCCGAATACGTTTTTGATACATCTTAAGCTTTTCTTGATATTCGTCAGCGGAAACAGTAACAGATAAATCCACTTCACTCAACAATGAGCTTTTTAATGATTTAAGATCAACTAAAGACACAGCCGAAGCGATACTTGGCAATAGAGTGGACTCTTTTTTAGAAGACACTTTGGTAATTCTTGCTTCCAAAGCTTGTGCCACAGCTGTTAAAATTTTAACTGTAGCAAAACGCTTATCTGTCGCTTCAACAATCAGCCAGGGAGCAAAATCCGAATCGGTTTTTTCCATCATCTCTTCTACAGCACAACGATAGGCATCATAATCACGATGATGCGTCCAGTCTTCTTCCGTTACCCGCCAAGCGGTTGCTTCACTGGCAGAAAGTTTTTCTAAACGTTCTTTCTGCTCTTTGCGACTAATATGCAAAAAGAATTTGATGACGATCATTCCTTCGTCAACAAGCTGTCGCTCAAAAGAAGGAATTTCATGATAAGCATGATGCAATTCCTTCTCGGTGGCTTGCTTCTCCACTTTTTCCACAAGCACACGCTGATACCAACTTCGATCAAAAATAGCCATACGCCCCTTGGAAGGGATCTTCGTCCAAAACCGCCAAAAATAGGGTCGGACAGACTCTTCATCATTCGGCTCATGAATGGCAAACACCTGAACTCCACGGGGGTCAAGTGACTGGATAAGTTCATTAATTAATGTACCCTTTCCAGCGGCCTTCCAGCCTTCAAATACGATACTGACGGGAATGTTTAAATCTTTGGCCTGCCGCTGCAAAGCTCCAACATGCATGCGAAGTTCATCAATTACCTTTTTGTAATCCTCTTTGACCAGCTTCTTCTTCAAATCAACTTTTTCTAACACCTTTGCCCCGCCCTTCCAATTTGACAGTAAAACCATTTTAACAATGACTTAATCTAAGTTTAACACTTTTCGCCACTCTTCGGCATATAATATCATTGTAAGTAAGAATAATCTCTAGCTGACTTGACAAATGCAGGTACAGCGAAAAAAGCCAGAAGGAAGCAATAGTCTCAGCGCTTCCTTCTGGTTTTTTCTAATGCAAATAGCTATGTTATTTTTTCGCTGCTGCAGCCAAATTCGTAGTGACACAATCAAAATCTAGTGTGGCAAAATAGTCATTTAATGTTTCAGCACGACGAATCTGTTTCACACTGCCATCTGCTTGGAGCAGAAGTTCAGCTGAACGAAGCTTGCCATTATAATTAAAACCCATCGAATGCCCATGAGCCCCAGCATCATGAATAACAACAAGGTCACCGATCTCAATCTGTGGTAAAGAACGATCAATAGCAAATTTATCATTATTCTCGCAAAGAGATCCTGTCACATCATAAACATGATCACAAGGCTGGTTTTCTTTACCCATGACTGTGATGTGGTGGTAAGAACCATAAAGAGCGGGGCGCATTAAATTTGCCATACAAGCATCTAAGCCAATATAGTGCTTATAAATATTTTTTTCATGAATCACTCGCGATACAAGATAACCATAAGGACCTGTAATCATACGGCCACATTCCATCATTAATTTTAAAGGATGAAGACCCGCAGACTTAATTTTTAGTTCATAAGCCTCTTGAATCGCTTTACCGAGAAATTCCAAATCAACAGGCTGCTGAGCTAATTGGTAAGGAACTCCAATCCCGCCGCCCAAATTAATAAATTCCAATTTAATACCTAGTTTTTGATAAATTTCTACAGCCAAATCAAACATCATATTCGCTGTTCCCAACAGTCCTGCCGTATCAAGTTCGTTCGACACAACCATGGTATGAATACCAAAACGTTTTACGCCTTTATCACGAACGGTCTTATAAGCTTCAAAAATTTGTTCTTTCGTCAAACCATATTTTGCTTCTTCAGGATATCCGATAATACTATTGCCGCTTTCGACAAGCGGTCCAGGATTATAGCGAAAACAAATGAGTTGCGGCAGACCAACCTGCTCTTCTAAAAACTCAATATGCGTAATGTCATCTAAATTAATAATCGCTCCAAGCTCACAGGCCTTTTGAAATTCGCCATCCGGTGTATTATTAGATGTAAACATAATATTTTCGCCCGTAATACCCGCTTTCTCACATAAAATTAATTCAGCCAGAGAACTGCAATCACCACCAAGACCTTCTTGACGAAGTATTTCAAGAATGGCAGGATTCGGTGTAGCTTTTACGGCAAAATATTCTTTAAACGCAGGTGCCCATGAAAAAGCGTCAAGAAAGCGACGAACATTGTCACGAATAGCCTGCTCATCATAAATATGAAACGGTGTAGGAAAGGACTTAGTGATTTCTTCAATTTTCGCCTGGGAAAATGGTACTTTTTTTACAGACATAGATCTTGCCTCCTCTAAATTATCACTAAAAATAATAGAAACGGCTGCGAGATATTCTCGCAACCGCTTATCATCAAATTACCAAGCTTTGCAAGATAGCACTCCACCCCTTTTGGATGACAGTCAAGTACTTTTTCAGTAACCTAACCAACAATAATCCTTGTCAAAAATTATTGTTTCGGCGGATGTGCCTTTCTGTCCCTTCACCGTTGACCACTCCAGAACATACTCTTCACTAACCGCGCCTCTATCACAAATCATTATAGAATTATATATGTTGTAGTATATAGTTTTTTACCTATCCTTGTCAACTTATTTTTCATCATTTATCACAAAGACGATTGGACGACTACGGTAAAAAAAGAACTAGATATAGTTATCTAAATTAGAATATTAGGCCTAAATAACAAGTATTTATTATATTTGACCTTTTATAAAATTAGACTTTTATTGACCTTTATATTATACTTTAATTGTAAAAAAAACAGCTACATTTTAAGGAGGTTAAGGTTATGTTTGACATGGTTCCTTTTAACAGAAGTTCATTACCAACAAAGCGGGGTGACTATTTCAGTCATTTTCTTGACAACTTTTTTGATGAAGACTTTTTTGCTCCCTTGAGTCAATTCGGGTCCTCTTTCCGCGCAGATCTCAAAGAAACAACAGAAGCTTATCAAATTGAGGCTGATTTACCAGGTATCAAAAAAGATGCCATTGCCTTAAAATATGCTGACAGCTATTTAACGATTTCAGCAAAACGTGAAGATACTGTGGAAACGAATGAGGATAATTATGTACGACGTGAACGCAAATTCGGCCAATTTCAACGCAGCTTCTTCATTGATAATGTTGACGAAGATAAAATCTCCGCTGAATTCAATGACGGCGTACTCCTCATTACTTTACCAAAAAAAGATCCGTCACTTCACGAACCACACCAAATTCCTATTAAATAAAAAAGGTTAATAAAAAAGCAGGATACATTTCCTGCTTTTTTTGTTATTTTGCTATTATAAACTTTCATGACTCCGAATAATCTCATGATACAAAGCAGACAAAAACTCCGCACCATTTTGAATAACGCGTTCATCCACATCAAATTGTGAGTGATGATGGCCTCCATAAGTAGGTGTACCATAAACAGCAAACAATGCTTTGCCACCATGTGACTGCACACGGTCCATAAAGACAGTACAATCTTCTGAAGCATTAAGCGAAACTTCGGGCCATACCTTAAGAACAGATGGCAACTTTTCCGCAACCGTTGTAGCCAAATCAACGAGTTCGGGATCATTTTTTCCTGTTAATCCCGTTGCAGCCGGTTTGATGTCACATTCTAAATCATACATACTCGCCGCGCCAGCCAACACTTCTTTGGCTTTTTTCACCATATAGTCATTAATTTCATTCGTTTCGCCCCGGGTTTCCAACCAAAAATAGGCTTTGTCCGGAATAACATTCCAGGAATCACCAGCCTTAACAACACCTACATTAATCCGTGAAGCCCCGCTGCTATGACGAGCAATAGCATATAAATTCGTAATAGCCGCACAAGCACCAAGTAAGGCATTTTTTCCATCTTCAGGCCGAACAGCAGCATGCGCGGAACGTCCGGAAAAGGTGACTTCAAATCGGGAAAGTGCCAAAAAGCTGTGCACATTGACGGCAATATGACCCGTTTGAGTAATATTGAGTCCCACATGTCCTCCAAAAAGATAGTCTAAGTCATCAACGACTCCTTTTTCGGCCATAGCCAAAGCACCTGACATATTTTCTTCATTAGGCTGGAAGATAAACTTAATTTTACCTTGAATTTTATCGCGATTATCACTAAAATACTTTGCTAATAATAATCCCATGGCTGTATGGACATCATGACCGCACAAATGAGCATATCCCTGCTCATTTGATAAGAACCCTTCCACAAAAGGTCGATGGTTGTCACTCGTAGATTCAGTCACATCATTCGAGTCAATATCAAACCGAAAACCGATAGTCGGACCAGGCTTTGGTCCCAAAATTGTAGCCACAACTCCAGTAAAACCGCCAGCTGCCTTGGCCACATAGTCTGCTATTGCACCTGCTGCAATAGCCCGCTTGGACTCCCGCTTCAATGTCGCTTCATCAGGCGGAAGCAATTGATGATCAGTCGCAATAATATCCCTGCCAAGTTTAAGATCATAACCCCAGTCGGAAAGTTTTTCAGCAACAAAAGCCGTAGCATAAAATTCCAGCCAGGCACTTTGGGCATTTTGATGGAGTTTACGCCGCCACTTGACGGCTTCAGGGTAATGAATAGTAATAGAGTCCTCAGGTAAATAAGATAATTTATTCATGACACACATCCTTACTTATTTTGGTAAAAATAAAAATTCCATTTTAATACAAAACAGAGGTCCAATGGCCTCTGTTTTATGGTCTATGTCACTTTTGCTGTATCAATTTCAACAATACGCGGCCTAAACTGTCCCGTCGCCGTAATATCGATTAAAGCAATCGTCGGTTTCCGCCCAATCCCAGGCAGAGCCACACTGCCTGGATTGACTAACAGCAGCTGTCCATCTGTCGTAATTTGCGGCACATGGGTATGACCAAAAACAACTAACTGCACCTCATACTGATGGCCCCACCAGGCAAGCTCCCTTATTCCACTCTTTACTTGATAACGATGACCATGAGTTAACCAAATCTTCTTGCCTCTTACTTCGATAAATTCATCCCACTTGGCTGTTGGCATGCCGTCCGTATTCCCAGCTACAGCCGTAACAGGTAATTTCGCTAATTGAGCCAAAAACAATGCATCACGCGCATAATCACCTGCATGAAGCCAACAATCAACAGGAGAAATAACTGCCAATGTTCGTCGAATGGCCGCAACATCACCATGACTATCACTCATAATACCAATTCTCATTTTAAATACTCCTGAAGTTTATCTACAAGTTTACCAAGAGCCTGCCCACGATGACTGATCTGATTTTTTTCTTCAACAGTCACTTCAGCCAACGTTTTATTCAGCTTAGGCATAAAAAACAGCGGATCATAGCCAAACCCATGTTCTCCCCTTGGCTGCTGCAAAATCTCGCCTTCACATACACCCTCCGTCGTCAACACGAACCCATGAAGATCGCCTGATTCAACTAAGGCAAGAACGCAGCGAAATCGTCCCGTCCGCTTGGCTTCCGGCATGGCTGCAAGGGCTTGCAATAATTTATGATTATTCTCTTTATCTGTCGCATGCTCACCAGCATAACGAGCAGAATAAACACCAGGCGCTTTACCGAGACTATCTACTTCTAAGCCCGAATCGTCAGCTAAACAAGGCTTGCCTGTTAACGCGGCATAATAGCGGGCTTTAAGCAGGGCATTTTCCTCAAAAGTACCGCCATTTTCTATTGGTTCAGGAAAAGTTCCGCAATCGGCCAAGGACAAAACTTTAATTGGCAAATGCCTCATTGCCTGGGAAATTTCTTTCACTTTACCTGCATTTTGTGTTGCTACAATAATTTCTTGTATTTTTTCCAATCTAACTCCCTACTTTCGCCGCATTTTCCCCGAGAAGCTTTTTTTGTATTTCAATCAACTGTGCTACTCCATGTTCACCAAGCGTTAATAACTGCTGAAGTTGCTGCTTCGTAAAGGGATGTTCTTCTCCTGTACCTTGCACTTCTACATACTGTCCCTTGCCTGTCATAACCACATTCATGTCTACGACAGCACGCGAATCTTCAGCATAACATAAGTCTAAAACAGACGTTTCATCAAGTACACCCACACTGATGGCGGCTAAAAAATCCCGAATAGGAAAAGGTTTGTCTGCTGCTAAATTCAAAGAAGCCACAGCATCAACTAAAGCAATGAAAGCTCCTGTAATGGACGCGGTCCGCGTACCACCATCAGCCTGCAAGACATCACAGTCAAGCCAAACGGTTTTTTCACCAAGCAGATTCAAATCAACGACACTGCGCAGTGCCCGACCAATGAGTCGCTGAATCTCCTGTGTTCTTCCTGTCTGTTTTCCTCTAGTCGCCTCTCTTGAATTACGAACCTGCGTTGACCGGGGGAGCAAAGAATATTCTGCTGTAATCCAGCCCTTCCCAGTTCCTTTCATAAAATGGGGCACCTTGTCTTCAATGGTAGCCGCACAAATAACTTTCGTTTCACCGCACTCAATTAACACCGAACCTTCAGCATATTTTAAATAATTGCGTGTAATTTTTATCTTGCGCAATTCATCTTCCCTGCGTTCATCTATTCTGATCATAACATTCCTCCTAGTATGTAGCGCACTCCGCTGCTACTTAATGGTTTCCAGTGTATCTTGTTCTTTATCTTGAATAAAATAATGATCATAGCGTCCCAATTTGATTTCTTTACTTACAGCATCCTTGGCGGCACATCGACAGGCCGGACAAGCATCCTGCTCAATAATCGCTGCAAAAGCCGACTGACTATCATAATAAGCCGTTTCTGCTTGTGTGGCAATCGTCATAAAACCACGGCACTGAGGACACAGCCGCACTTTTTCGGTCTGCTTTTCTTGAATTCCACTGTCATCATAGTAAATATTTTTCTGTCTCACGAAATAATCGCCCCATTTGGCGATTTGTTCTTTCGCCAGTTGCTCGCGATTCTTCCACACTGTCCACTGCTGCTGAACTAATTTCTCCATATAGCCTAGATTGGACTTTCCTTGTTTGGATAAAATATCCGGTTCAATGACCTGGCTATAATCAAGCCCTGCCATCGCAAGTATAATACCTACATTAACATAAGGCAAAGCGGCCTCAATGGAATAGCCGCCTTCAAGAACAGCCACATCAGCTTTTAGTTTATCTGCCAGCCGGGCATAACCTTGAGCTGTAATGGCCATATTTGCCAAGGGATCGCTATAATGGTTATCTTGTCCGGCCGAGTTAATAATCATGTCTGGCTGAAAATCCTCCAAAATCGGCAAAACGAAATGATCCAGCATATAATGCAGTCCCTCATCATCCGTCCCTGGCGGCAGCGGCAAATTCAATGTCGTACCAAAAGCCTTGGGACCACCTAATTCATTAGTAAAACCAGTGCCGGGATAAAGCGTCCGGCCATCTTGATGAAATGAAATAAACAACGTATCAGGATCATGATAGAAAATATCCTGCGTACCATCACCATGATGAACATCTGTATCAACAATAGCTACTTTTTTTATACCAAAATGTTTACGCATATGAGCAATCATAATGGCTTCAATATTGACAGTGCAAAAACCACGCGTACCATGAACCATCCGCATTGCATGGTGTCCTGGCGGACGTACAAGTGCAAAGGCACGTTTCACTTCACCATTTTTCACAGCACGCGCAGCCGTAATGGCTCCACCTGCCGATACAAAATGAGCATCTTTAATATGACTTCTAAGATTAGGAACGCCAATATGAACGCGTTCCAAATCACGCAGTGTAGCAAGCTGCGGCTTATATTCATGAATTTGAGGCAGATCAAGCAGCCCCTCTTCAACAATTTGATCACGTGTATAAAGCAGCCGCTCTTCCCGTTCAGGATGAGTCGGTGTAATAGCCCAGTCAAAGGCTGGGAAGAACACGAGTCCGAGCTTATTCATGTCTGACTCCTCCTTGCCCTTCGTTAAAATACATGAGCACACCCGGTTTAATTTGCAAACTACAGGAAATCATTTTACCAATCGTACTAAACCCGCGAATCATATTAAATTCTTCCGTATAGACTTCTTCCAGATCTGTCGAACGAATCCCTGCTTCTCTTGCCCGCTCCAGCAAATGATCCGCCAGAATTTTTCTTGCATCATCTAAGGTAAACTGAGGGCTGTGAATAGGTTGCTTTAACAGCAATTCAGGTATAGAATAAAATCCTTCTGCCGTATCAGCCCGCATGGTCAAACTCATTGTAGGACGAGCCACAGCTGCGCCAATGGCATTCGCAATTTCAGCTCTAGGTGGCACGATGTAAGAAACTCCCAACTGTTTAGCAATAACAGGCACAAAGCCTGCCGCTGCCCCCCCCACACCAATCAATTCATGCGGCATAAAGGGATCAGGATGAATCATATCATTCACGGTATACACAGGCTGTGCAATTTCTTCCGTAATCGTATCCTCAATAGCTTGACGAACAATATAGGCAGCTTCCGCAATCACCTGATTGGCGACATCTTGAACACTCTGCCCCGGCAAAGCAAGACTCGCCATAGCGGCAATAGCCGCCTCCTTATTGCCAAAGACGCGATCTCCCCGAGCAATCATGGCATCAGAAAGAGTCGGCTCCTTTCCGCCCACAGCCATAGCGGGTCCCAACCGCATGGGGCCAACGACAATTTTGTCTGATTCACGTCGGACATAGCTGTCACCACCAATCCCCACCGAATGCAGTCGGAAGGCCCTGACTGCCGTATTATAACCAGCAATGGTTGCTCCCCGTTCAGCGAACAAAGGTTTCCCCTTACGCCACAGAGCAATATCTGTTGTTGTCCCCCCAATATCCAGCGAAATAGTGTCAGCCATCGATGGTTGAAGAGCCATGACGCCAAGCACACTTGCCGCAGGTCCAGTAAAGAAGGACTCTATAGGATAGTCCTTAGCCAGTGCTAAAGGCAGTGTTCCTCCATCAGCTTTTAAAATATGGACAGGTGCCGTAATCGCACGCTTAGCAAGCGCTTCTTCCATAGCTTGAGCAAATTTCTCAAAAACAAAATAGCAGGCCGCATTATAATAAGCTGAATTCGTTCTCCGAATAAAATTCAGCGAGCCACTCACCTTTGACGCAGCGATGACCAAACGCGGCTTACATTTACCCAGCCATTCACTCACTTGCTGCTCATTGACAGGATTACGCACAGCAAATTTTCCAGCCACAGCAAAAATCTTGCCAGGCAAAGTGGCCTGGGCTAAAACTTCTTGTTCATTGGGTCTTTTAACAACACGACCACGATGATCGATATAACCCGAAACAAGAGCAGGCTTTACAGGAAAGAGCCCCTCCGTATTGAGCCCCGGACCAGGCATAAGGACAATCTTAACTTCACTAATTGCTCCTTGAATAATGGCATTCGTCACAACAGTTGTCGAAAGAGCTACTCTCTCAATAACTAATGGCGAGCCACTTGGAACAGCAAGATCAATAGCAGCTAAAATACCAATAAGCAAATCATCGTGAGTAGTCGGTGCCTTGCTTTGACTAATAACCTTGCCGTCTTCTACAAGTACGGCATCTGTAAATGTTCCGCCAACATCAATTCCTAACCACACTTTGATTCCCTCTTTCATTATTTATCAGCTTAAATAACATAAATAAGCCTACAACGTACAAAACAGAGGATAGGTTGAATCTATCCTCTGTTTTATCAGCCTCTTACGCCTGTGCATGCGCTGCAGCTGCAGCATAATTTTTTATAATGACAATGGGTGTCTGCTGACTCGCATTACCGAAAGGATTGTTAATTAATATTTTAGCAAGTTCCGGCGCAGCCAGTCCATCGCTTGTTCCCACAATAAGCGACCTTTTTAAATCATTCACATCAGCCACAGCCGCACCGTAACAGCCCAGCCGTTCCTTAATGCTCTGAGCTACCTCTGATGCATTAGCCGGTCCATAGACAAGACACTTATCAAAAGGCGGCATCGTCCCAGTAACATCATCAATCAGTGCCGCCTGGCGTCCGGCCATGTTATAGAAAACGCCGCTCTTACCCAAAAGTTTTCCGAAGATACCCGCAATCATAGCAAAGAGCACGCGATATTTTCCTTCCATATCCATAACAGCCTGCATACCGGCAACACTTGACATGCTTCCCTCTTGCGGAATAAACCGACAGAGCACCTTGGCAAGAAAACAAGGATCAAGATCTTCAGGACGAGTTAAACGCCCCTGAGTAATGGCTACGACACTTTCAGCTACTGTAATCACATCATTCGGACCAATTTTATCTTTCACATACTGCGCTAGAATATCTACAATATTATCTTTATCTGTTAAAATACGTGTACGCACTGGTACAAGTTCTAATTCCGACATTGTCAAGCCTCCTTTACTCACTCCGCTGGTGATCCTGCTTATTTTGAAAAGCCAAGCGTGCTTCATCTGCACTAAACAGTAACCTATTTTTCGAAATATACCAAGGGCTGCGTGCTACAATCTGATAAACAACATCCACTGTCATATCCACCATATCAGCTAGTGCTTTTTCAATAGAGCCTTTTTTTGCAGTCAGTCGAACTGTTGCAACAGCCGTACCACCCGTATGTTTAGGAACAATAACCGCTTCCCAATAACCATCTGTACGAAACAACTCTTCATTCGTTAAACGCGAATATACCTCCACAGCATCATACTGCTCAAAAGGCAGCAAATGCCGTGTATAAGCATCCATAATCGTACCATCTTGACTACCGCGGTTAATAAAAGGAACCTTTGCAGAAAATGTCACGCTATTGTCATGAAGCTCTTCCACTTCCCAGGGCGTCCTTTGATTAACTAAAAACTCAAACTCAGCATCCCCTTGTTGGGCAATAAAAAGCCAAACCGCTGCAATAACAATAATTGCCAGCAAGAGTACTATCATTAATCCATTCACGTAAATGCCTCCATCTCTTCATAATAACATGTTCCATTTATAAAAAGCTTCCATCCTTTGATGCAGGAATCGTAAGACTTTAATTAACAGTACATTCATTCTTTTGTCAAAAGGAAAATCCGCCAATTCCTAAATCAAATACACTGCCACATACTTAATATCTTAAATACCCCCTAGGCTTATCAAAAATATTCTGTCTAGCTTCTTTAACTTCTATACTACTGATTGCATAACCAGCCTCTTCAAAACCTACTTTTCAATAGAAATAACAGCTACACACTCTCCCTAAGCGGTTCATAATAACAATCAGGCAAACGAATAATCTTGCCCTTCCCATCCGTAAAAACATTTTGTGTCTCGCCTGTAGCAAGCAAAGTAGTGTCGGCTTCTTTCATTACCTCATAAGTGAAGACCATCTTTACCTTTGAAACCTCTTTCAATGTTGTCTGGATCAGGACAATATCATCAAAACGGGCGGAAGACCGATATTTACAGGAAACATCTGTAATAGGAAAAACAATATTCTGTGCAAGCAGCTCATTCAATGAGATGCCAATACTGCGCAAATATTCAACACGTCCCATTTCAAACCAATTAAAATACTTGGAGTGATGGACAACTCCCATCAAATCTGTTTCAACAAAACGAACCTTATCTTTTACAGTAATCATAATAACACTCCTTCTACACGCACAAAGCTGTAATACAATTAACAGCCTCTTTAATCCAAAAAGCCAGCGGACGACTTTCAAGCCCAGCAATTTCAAAATGATTTTGTTTGACAGGAATTAAAATCTTACGTGCTCTTACTGTGGCAACAGCCTCAGCAATGCGCGGCGTAATCTCTCCCATAAGCGCATTCGGAATAACAATCCCAATAGGTCCCACAACAATATCACTCTGCTTGACAGAAATAGCAATGGCATTTTCTCCTGTTGCCCCTCGCTGCGCTCCGGCCTTAACCATACTGTTTGTTGCTAAAGAATTAGTTCCTAAAGCAATAATCTCACCTTTAGCCCCTAACTGACTCTTCAGTTGCGTAACGAGTTGAACGCCCAATCCACCGCCCATCCCATCGATCACTGCAATAACCATCCTTGACCTCCCCTGTAAAACTTTTCCAATGCTATTTATTATAAAAAAAGCACGCTGTTAGCCTGTGGAATGCAATCAGCAATACTCGCATTAATTTTACTTTTAATTTGAACGTTTGTCAAAAAGAATTGTCTTTTTACAGCAAAGCCACCATAATCTCTTGCACACTATACTTGCGATGTTCCACCCACCACTTGGCTTTTCGTTTATCAATCAATTGTGATATACGCATATTACGGTGCAAATCCTCATTTTCTACCATCATCAAGGCTACCTCACGCAATAATTCAGATCGAATATTCATTGCTAAAGAAACTTCCGTTCTACTACCAAGCAATACAGGCAATGTCCCAAAAAGTTTTTCTTCACAGACGGGACAAAGGGTTGACACCGTTTGCTCTTCATCATATTGATGCCCGCAAATTCCCAACCTAGTCACTTTCTTCGCGTCCCCTTTCATAAATTTTTTTATCAGGCTTTCCCGTTGACCTGATAAAAAGTCTATTAAATCAAATTTCAATGTTAAACATGCTTTCCCTGCTCGATAAGCATAATATTCTTTTTTTACCTATGGCTAAAAATGAAAGGTCCTTCCATAAAATTGCTGAAAGGCGGAAATTTATGAATGATCGCGTTAATTTCTTCATAATTATTTAAAGCTCCCATATCAAGGACGGTGATATGATGAATCATCGGTATTTTTATTTAACTTGTTTTACATTTTTTATGTTTTTTATTCAAACGCAAATTGATCAAGAACTCTGGTGCAAGAGCCACATTGTAAAAGGTATTACTACAACTCACAAAGTAATTGCATTAACCTTTGACGATGGACCTCATGTCAAAGCCACTGCAAAAATACTTGATATATTAAGAGAAAAACATATACATGCTACTTTTTTTATATTAGGGGAAAATATTGATCATTCTCCTAAATTATTATCACAAGAACTAAAAGATGGTCATGAAATTGGCAACCATGGATATAGTCATAAATATTTAAATCAGCTGTCCGAAAAGGACGTTAAACAGGAAATTACTAAAACAGAAAAGCTCATCATGAAAACAACTCCTAAAGCTCCTAAGCCAGGCGTTTTTCGGCCCCCAGGTGGTCTTTACGATAAAAAAGTAGTAGAAACTGCGCTTTCATTAGGATATACTACAATTCTCTGGACAATTGACCCACGTGACTGGGCTCATACTTCAACTCAAAAAATCGTAAACTCTGTATTAGACAAGGCTAAACCTGGAAGCATCATTTTATTGCATGATGGTTTGTTTCCATTATCTACTCCCGAGGCCATTCAGTATATAATAGATAATTTACAAAAACAAGGTTATGAGTTTGTTACTGTCAGTGAATTATTACAATTGTCAGAGCAAGATGAAGTGAAACACTCCTATCACATGTATGATTGGTAACGATAAAAACCGTACTACTGCTTTCTGCTTATTTTTGATACCATGTCTTAAATTTTTTTATCTTCGACAACAGCTTACTTGGATCACCGTCAAAAGTAATTGCCCTATCGTCAATATAGACAATTGCCGGCGGCTTATGAACAACTACTTCATCAACTATAATCCCGTATTTTTTCATCCACTGCTTAATCGCTTCCATGCCACCCTCTTGGTGGCACCGAGTTGATACAACTACAACCCTATAATACTTTCGAATCGTTTCCAGCGCCTCTTTGATTCCTGGTACTGGCGGGTCCGGTATAATATCAGCCCCTTTAAAACCACTTGTATAACTATGAATGACACCATCAAAATCGAATACCACCGTTTTTGCCAAATCATTACCCCCTCTAGCTATATTCTGCTCCATTTATAACATCCTATTAACGATTAGATTCAATTTTAATCATTTATGAATTTTTCATTCAAACACATTTTAGATTTCCTACATAAAAACCAATTTTCAAGGCATACTAAAAGCACATAATTCACTTCTCTCATAAGTCAGGACTCTTAACCATGGTCCTGGCTATTTTTTATTCCTAAAAAACAAAACCCTAAGCCCTTCTACCTATACCATCCTTTCCTAAACAGGCCTATTTAACAAAAGAACTGATTAAAAAAGCTACGCCAAAAGCGCAATTTTTTTTAATCAGTTCAATTAATTACATCCAAACATTCTCTCTTAGATTAAGAATACTGCCTTCTGTTTCAGCAAACTATGCTTCTTCCTTAATAGCCAACAATACCCCACCTAAGATCAGCAAAGTACCAATCCAAAAAGCAACCCCAACTTGTTCACCCAAAAAGAACCAACCAAGTAAGGTTCCAACCAAAGGCTGAAAGAAAAAGTACAGCCCTCCACGAGTCGCATCGACCATTTGTAGCCCTTTATTCCAAAAAAAGAATGCACCTGCCGTTGAAACTATCCCAAGATACAATATTCCTCCCCATGCAATTGGCTGCATAAGCAAATGGAGTTCATCCAACTTTATTTGAGCAATGGCAAACGGTGTCATTGCTACAGTCGCTATCAAAATGGCGTATGTCGTAATGACGAGTTGTGAGTAATCGCTTGGAACTTTTTTTATAAGCACAGACATTAATGCCCAAGTTAATGCCGCTATTCCTAAGATAACACCACCAATCTGAGATGACTTCCCGACGTCTCCAATCCCTACAATCAATAATACTCCAATGGTTGCTAGACACACAGATAATACTTTTCTTGAAGTGATTTTTTCTCTTAATAGAATACGAGCGAATATAACCATGAATGCCGGAGTTGCCGAAGTAATAACTGCTCCCATTTGAGCCGAAGAAAACTTTGTCCCAACAAACTGAGCCCAGATTGAAATAAAGTATCCAATGATCCCAATAGAAAAAACCACTGGTATATCCTTGGTCTGTATTTTCCATGATTGTCGAGTAGCAACTCCAATCAGCCCCAGCGTAAACAAAGCAACTAAATATCTTAGCCAAATTAACTCTATTGGTGAGATAATTGCAAGCACCAGTTTACTCACTACATACATGCCGCCCCAGATACTTGCGGCTAAAATCAAATATATTGAGCCCATATGTCTTTTTATCACTGAAAATCCCTCCCGCTCCTTTTAATCCAACGCTTACTTTAGACGGAAGGTTATGCTCCAATGCTAATCCTTTCCGTCTAGGAATGGATTACATTGGGAACATCATTCTCAAATAAAGGCTTAAAGTACATTCCTAATCTCCCCCAATCTTTTTAATGTGAATCTGATCGTCGAAACTTATATCACCTGGCTCGATTTTAATTATTAAAAATTCCATTTTCTTCTTCAGAAGGGCACCTTCTATACAGCAATACTGTACAAAGGCACCCTTGCCCCATCATGTAGATAAAAACACAATATAATGAAATTATTTGTTCTATTTTTATTAATTCTTCTTATTTAAAAAAACTCCTTTTCACGAAAAAAGCTTTACAACTTTTTCATATATTGAGTCCTTTCATCGTCTATACTCCTTGCTTACCAAAATTCAATCAGTACAATTTTTCCAGAATGGTATCCGCAATTTTAAAGCTATGCTCCTCTGAAGGAAACTTTCTCTCTTTTACATCGCCTATATACTTTTGAATAACATCCATCATTTCATGATGCAAATCCGCATATTTTTTTACAAACTTCGGGGTAAAACCTGAATTCAAGCCCAATAGATCATGAATAACCAGCACTTGTCCATCACAGGCTACACCAGCGCCGATGCCGATCGTAGGAATGTGAATGGACTCACTTACCCGTCTGGCCAGTCCATCTGGAATACATTCCAACACCAGTGCAAATGCGCCTGCCGTCTCCAACGCACGGGCATCATCCAATAGTTTTTGGGCAGCTTGTTCATCCCTGGCCTGTACTTTAAAACCGCCCAGTTGGTTAACAGACTGCGGCGTTAATCCTAAGTGCCCCACCACTGGTATACCTGCTGTTACAATGACCTGCACCGTAGCCGCCATAGCTATTCCACCTTCCAGTTTTACAGCCTGTGCACCGCCTTCCTGCAGTAAGCGCCCTGCATTCTTCAAAGCTTCTTGTATAGATATTTGATAAGACATAAACGGCATATCAGCAACAACCATCGCACGCTTGGCACCACGACAGACGGCTTTCACATGATGCAGCATATCTTCCATTGTCACCGGAATGGTAGAGTCATAGCCCAAAACAACATTTCCTAATGAATCCCCCACTAAAAGCATGTCTACCCCAGCTTCATCTAAAAGTTTAGCCATAGGATAATCATATGCTGTCAACATGACTATTGTTCTGCTTTCACTTTTGTATTGACGCAAAATACTTGTTGTTATTTTGTTATTCATATCTTCCTCCATTTTTATCAGTCAGCATTTTTCTCAATATCTCAATCTGAGGTTCTTCAAGACTGTTGATTTGTTGTACAAGCCGCAAAGTATACAAGCCCATTTGTCTGTATAACTTTTCAATGTCATCATCAGTCAAATCCAATGCTTGAAGATGTGCAGCCACAGTATGGACATCGCCTCTTACAATCGGCCCTGTCAATGCTTTTTCGGCCCCTTTGTTGGCCAAATTATCCAGCGTTCCCTGTAATAACGGCAAGAGAGCCGTAGTCGCTTCCTCACCGGATAACCCGAATTTTTGAAAGAGATTAACTGCGTTATGCACCAACACTACCAAATAATTCGAAGCAATACAGGCAGCAGCATGATATAAAGCCCGCTTATCTGGTGGTACAAAAAAGCTATGTCCTCCCATATCCCGCACCATAGTTTTTGCTAGTTCAATAGCCTGCGTGTCCCCGTCTACAGCAAAATATACGCCTGACAAATAATTTTTCTTACCTTTCGTACCAGCAAATGATTGTAAGGGATGTAAAGCACCAATATGAGCGCCTTGCTCTTTGGCAGCTATCAAGACATCAGTAAATAAAGCCCCACTACTATGATACACATACTGCCCCTTACACCAGCCGTCGCTAAAGGCAATCTGCCGCACAACGTTCTCGATATATCGGTCTGATGTAGTGATAAAAACAACCTCTGCTTTTCTCACAATATCTAGCGGGTTTACCGACCACGGCACACCGAAATGTTCAGCAAGTGCCGCAGCTGAAGCCGGAGTCCTGCTCGCCACGCCCACCAACTTATAACCACACTGATACAAATTCGCTGCAAATATATTTCCTACTTTACCCGCCCCAATAATAGCAAAACTAGTTTTTCTCATCGCTCACTCCCTCCACCGCTCACATCCGTGTAACGAGACAGAAAAAAAAATAAAAAACCTTCCGGCACATGTCCGAAAGGCGTAATTCACCCTTACTACCTCCCGTCTCAGTCCTGTGGATCCAAGCGGTTTTATTAAATATGAATTTCCACTACAACCATTTACAACCAAACATTTTGTCAACGGTGTGACTCTTCGCAGATGCCACCCTAGAAATGATGTATGTAAATCAACTTGATAATACCATATTATGCAAAAAAAATGCAAGTACTTCGTTTGTGAGCCCCTTATATTTTTGCTTATCTTTCTATTTTATTAATTGCATTCTCAATGATTGTTCCTAAAACTCGATTCACTTTAGGCAACTCCAATATATTTGCCCTTTCGGTGACGACAAGGATAATTCCTTCTCCCCTAGAAATACTCTTTTTTCCTGAAAACCTCTATGATTTAACACGTCTAACTCGTGTAATGAAAATAATGGTTAAACCAAGTTTTTTATTAATATTTTTTTATAACTCTAAAATGGAATAGGTTGTTTGAGGATCAAGAACAGAAATCACTTCATCACTCAACAGTACATCAGGCTGAGTAGAAAGGATCAATTCACTTTATTCATTTTTACAAATAATGATTATGGTTGTTATAAAATGAACTAGCAACTAAACCATAGGAACGAGATAAAACAACTTCGTAGGAGGCTGTATTGGTAAAGCTCAACAATTCAATAAAGGGTTTATTCAAAATAAGTATTATGTACTAAAGGCAGCTTTTTCGCCAAGCAAGAACCCATAAAGTTTTTTGAGTCTCTTCTTCAATAATTTGAACTTTACAGTTTCCACAATTTCCATCACAAAGTGTGTCCAAAGCAATACCCGCTTGACAGGCGACATTCAAAATACGACTGCCCACAGAAACCTCCACTTGATATTGATCATCAGAAGTAATGATAGTAAATTTAGCCATGCTCTATATCTCCTCTATTAATTAGGATTCGACCAATTAAACTAACTCTGGCTGTTGTCGTTTAAAACCTGACTTGATTAACTGTCGCTCTAGCCAACTCCACGAGCGTTTGGTAAAAACAGCTGGTATGCCTTGCGCTTTTGCCGCCGCTTTAACATGTTTGGCTGTCCCATGATTCACATAGTCCGTAAGGATAACGACTAACGAGGCCGTTTGCGGAATAGCAATTTTTCGATCCAGTGTCGACCGTCCGCTCACATGAGCAATTTGAGTGGCACCGTATGTAGTTAAATTTTTTTCAATGCTCCCTAAATGATCCGCACCGATAATAATCACATTCATCATTGCTCATCCCTCCCGTTATGTTATATAAAACAAAAGAGGCTGAGCTTCAAATTGAATGCTCAGCCTCTAGGTTTCTAGTCAGCCTCTTCCGTTCATAAACTGTTCACTTGTAATAACAAAAAAAGACTAAGAACGTTTACGAGAACGTCCTTAGTCTTCAGCTATTCTGATCAACTAAGATGATAATGGTACCAATATACCACACATAGATAATTCCTGTCAATCCCATTTTTTACAGAGCTCAAATTGTCCCAAACCAAACAAAGTCATTCCTCAACCACCTGTTAGATCTTTGATGGCAGTTTTCGCATCAATATCTTCTCAATGAAAGAACCTATAAGTGCCAACAAAAATTATCCTTGACAATATTTTCTTACAGGATTTATAATTTGAATATAATTCAAATTATCGAGGTATATATATGGCTAGAACTCCGCAAGATCCCCAAATTCGAATCAATGAAATCTTAGATGCTGCCGATCAGCTATTTTTCACCAAAGGCTACCAGGCGACAACCATCAGTGACATCGCAAAAAAAATGGGTGTTGCGCAGGGAATGCTGTATTATTACTTTAAATCAAAAGAAGCCGTATTGGAAACGCTGCTTGATCGCCACGCCTCTTCCCTGATTTCGGAAATTCAAAATATCATTTGTCTCAATAACTCTCCGTCAGAAAAAATAGCTTTAACGATATCTACCACGTTACATAAGGCTAGTTATAAAGACGGATTACTGCTCAACATGCTATATGATACTCAGAACTTGCATCTTAAAGTTCAATTATTTCGTCAACTTGAATTGGCGTTCTCTCCTTGGCTGCTAAAAATTATAGAAGAAGGAATAGCCAAGCAAGATTTTTGCGTGTCTCATCCTCCGACCGCCGTAGATTATATCCTGGTTATTGTAGATTTTTTAAGTGAAGCACTCTACCAAAAAACCTCTGCCGATATTTTATCTTTTCGCTTAAAAATGGCAGAAGAGCTTATTGAAAAAGCGTTGGGTGCACAAGAAAAAACAATCCATATTCTACTATGAATCAGTTAGTTAAAAGACAATTAAAAAGAAATCCCGCCATCCAAACAAGTTTTGGTTGAGCGGTTTTTTTAGAAAAATTAATTGAATGTAATTCAATTAATTTGACATCCAGGCAACATTTAATCCAATCAAACATAACTGATTTACAAATGTAAGGGAGGCTTATTATGCACTGTTCTACAGGTTAACAGTAGTATCTGTCCGGGCATTATTATGATATAAATATATCATTTTTTCCTCTAAAATAAGTAAAATTATCCTTCAGTTGGTTCAAAGCAAATTTAAAAACTCCCGCCATCCAAACAGTATTTGGCTGAGCGGTTTTTTCAGAAAAATTAATTGAATGCAATTCAAGTATCTTGGTATCCAGGCAACATTAATCCAATTAAACCTTTAATATCCAAAACCTAACATAACTAATTTATACAAGATGTAAAAAAAGCTTACTATACCCATGTTGTCTACGACATAACTATAGCATCTGTTCCAGCGCTCTTATGCGAATACGAAAAGGCCTCTATCATTTTATCCTCAAAAAAGTAAGAATAAGGAGTACACTCATGAAACTATTACATTGGCTAACTAAACTTCCCAAGAAACAATTATATTATGTCTTAGCTGCAGCAACAGGATTATGCATTACTGTGGGCATTATCTTGAATGAGAATAACAGAACAAAAGTTACGGCTGAAGATGTTGTTACTGTGCGTACTGCTACTATTAGTGCTACAGACGGTCCACGAGGATACACCTATGCCGGTGAAGTGCGCGGCCGATATGAAAGCCAACTAGCGTTTCAAGTCAATGGAAGGATCATAAAGCGAAATGTGGAACTGGGCACTAAAGTCCATACAGGTGATGTATTAATGCAAATTGATGCCAAAGACATTCAGCAAACGGTAAACAGTAGCTCAGCCCAAGTAGCGTCTGCCGAATCGCAGCTAAAGCTGGCAGAAAGCAATCTTAATCGCTACAGGCAGCTATTAGACCAGGGAGCCATTAGTCAGTCTCAGTATGACCAATATGCCAATGCTTATCATGTAGCGGTTGCCGGGGTACAACAGGCCTCCTCCCAATACGCACAAAGCGCCAATCAACTGGATTATAGTCTCCTGCGAGCCGATAAACCGGGTGTCGTATCTAACATCACCGCCGAAACAGGTCAAGTAGTTAGTGCCGGTCAAACGGTTGTTACCGTAGTTCAGTATGGCGAGCGGGAGGTGGAGATCAGTGTTCCTGAAAATCGAATAGAAGAACTGCGTAACGCTGGAAAAATTAAAGCAACCTTTTGGGCACTTCCCACTGTAACGGTTGACGGCAAAATAAGAGAAATTGCACCGATGGCCGATCCAATGACCCGCACCTTTAAAGTACGCATTAGTCTAATCAATCCGCCGCCGGAAATAAAACTCGGTATGACAGCTGCCATTCAGGTAGCTGATCGCTATACGCAGCCGACGGTAAATATTCCGCTGACTGCCGTTTATCAAGATGGAAATACACCGGCTGTTTGGGTAGTAAAGGACAATGTGATTACCTTGCAGCCCATTACAACAGGTAAATTCGGCAACGGAACGATTGAGGTGCTTAGCGGCCTCCAACAGGGTGACTGTATTGTAACTGCCGGCGTTCATAGACTCACTGAAGGTCAAAAAGTGAAATCAGGCGGTGATGTCCTTTGAAAAAATTCAACCTAGCTGAATGGGCCTTGCATCATAAACAATTTGTTTATTTTTTCATAGCGCTCTTTTTTATAACCGGCTTATTCTCTTATAGCCATTTAGGGCGTATGGAAGATCCTGATTTCACCATTAAACAAATGGTAGTCAGCGTAACCTGGCCGGGAGCCACTGCACGTCAAATGGAAGAACAAGTCACAGACAAAGTGGAAAAAGCCTTGCAAGACTTGCCTGGACTGGATTACTTGCAAAGCTATTCCACTCCGGGACAAACTATTATTTACGTCAACTTAAAAGATACAGTCCCTAAAAAAGACATTCGCGCCAAATGGCTGGAAGTCCGCAACATGGTTCATGATATGGCGGCCACTTTGCCTGCCGGAGTTCAAACACCGCAGTTTAACGACCGTTTTGATGATGTATACGGAATTGTTTATGCTCTTACCAGTGACGGCTATACCTATGAAGAAATGCGGGAAAAGGCGGAAAAAATTCGCCGCATCCTCCATGATGTGCCTAGTGTAAAAAAAGTTCAACTGTTAGGTACACAAACAGAAAACATTTATATCGAAATTGAAAATAATAAAATGGCCCAGTTAGAAATTGACCCGGCGCTAATTACTAGCACCATTCAGGCACAAAATGCTATGGCTGCTGCCGGAATGCTTGAAACAGAAACAGATAATGTGTATTTACGCATAACGGGTATGTTTGAACAACTAAAGGACATCCGAACTATCCCTATTACGTCCAACGGACGTACCTTCCGCTTGGGAGATATCGCCAAAATCACCCGCTCTTATGCCGAACCAACCGATCCTAAATTTTTCTATAATGGTCAACCTGCAATAGGCATTACCGTAGCCATGGAGCCTGGGGAAAACATTCTCACTCTGGGAAACAATCTAGAAAAAACCATAACAAAAATTAAAACGGAACTCCCGGCGGGCCTTGAAATTCATCAGACCGTGAATCAACCTAAAATCGTCGAAGACTCCATTGGCGAATTTGTCAAATCGCTTGCCGAAGCCATTATCATTATTTTTATTGTTAGTTTTGCCAGTCTTGGCCTGCGTTCGGGTCTTGTCGTCGCACTCTGCATCCCCCTTGTCCTGGCTGTCGTGTTTACGATCATGTATTTGATGAATATTGAACTGCAACGCATATCACTGGGAGCCCTCATCATCGCGCTGGGACTGCTTGTCGATGATGCTATGATTGTCATCGAAATGATGGCGGTAAAATTGGAACAAGGCTGGGAACGGCTGAGTGCTGCTTCTTATGCTTATAAAGTCACTGCTTTTCCCATGTTAACGGGAACACTGATTACCTGCGCCGGCTTTATTCCCGTCGGATTTGCACAAGGCAGCGCTTCCGAATTTTGCGCCAGCATTTTTTCCGTTATCACTATTGCTTTGCTCACTTCCTGGATTGTCGCCGCTACAGTAACTCCACTCTGTGGATACCACCTGATCAACCCCGCCGCGTCAACAGTTGAAGACAAGAAGGAGCATCCCGTTTATGATACAAAACTTTACCGTTTATTTAAACAAATACTCATCGGGTGCCTGGCCCACCGTAAGATGGTGCTGACTACTACTTTAGTGTTATTTATCGCGTCCATTGGCTTATTGGGATTGATAAAAGAAGAATTCTTTCCGGCATCTACCCGGCCTGAACTTATCGTACAATTAAAACTGCAGGAAGGAGCTTCCCTGAAAAATACGGAAGCAGTCGCCAGCCAGGTTGCGCAAAAATTGAACGATGATGCTCTGATTGACTACTATACATACCATGTAGGGGAAGGAGCGCCTCGTTTTGTCCTCACTTTCGATCCTACTTTTAATAAAACCAATTTTGCCGAGTTTGTGATTGTTGCTAAGAATACGGACGCCCGTAACCAATTGCATAGGAAGGTCAGCAAATTGTTAAGCGAAGAGTTTCCCAGCGTACAGGTTCACACGAAAGTAATCAGTACCGGAACATCTGCCGACTATCCGGTTATGCTCCGCATAGAAGGTTATGATCATGATAAAGTTCGTGAAATCGCGAAGCAAGTCCAAACTGTCATGGCCGCTCATCCCAGCACCAAAAATGTCAACATGAACTGGAATGAGAAAAGTAAAATTATGCATTTATCTATGGATCAAGACAAAGCTCGTAACCTGGGCATTACTTCTGAAGCTTTAGCATCGACACTCCAAGCCCAGCTATCAGGAACAAGTATTACCGAATTTCGGGAAACCGACAAAACTGTTCCCTTGATGTTCCGTTTTGATGCAGAATCCAGGAATGACCCCGCCCGCATCAAGGACCTTGCTATTCCTATCGGTAATGGTAAGTATGTACCACTGGACCAAATTGCCAAAATAAGCTTTGACGCGGAAGAGGGACTCATTTACCGCCGCGATTTAAAACCAACAATCACAGTACGGGCAGAAATAAAGCCAGGCGTAACCGGAGATGATGTTACCCGCCAGGTATATGAAAACCTTCATGAGCTGCGTGCCAGCCTGCCCCCCGGTTATGAAATCCAATATGACGGTGCAACGGAAGATAGTATTAAAGGAACACAATTACTCTTAGCCCCGGTACCAGCCATGATTATCACCATTATGATTCTCTTGATGCTTCAACTGCAAAATATCCCCAAAATGTTATTAACATTATTAACGGCACCGCTGGGGATCATTGGCGTTGCCATCGGCCTCTTTGCAACGGGTAAACCTATGGGTTTTGTGGTGCAGCTCGGTATATTAGCCCTATCCGGGATTATTATGCGCAACTCAGTTATTTTAATGGATCAAATTGACCAACATCTCGCTGCCGGTGAAAACTTGTGGGATTCCATCATCAACGCTACGCTAACTCGCTTACGCCCCATTTTGTTGACGGCCGCAGCTGCTATTTTAGCGATGATCCCCTTAGTTTCCAACATATTTTGGGGACCAATGGCTGTCGCCATTGGGGCCGGCTTATTTGTCGCTACCGTATTGACGCTGCTGGTTCTGCCAGTCATGTATGCCACCTGGTATAAAGCTGACCGTTCGCGGAGATAACAGCACTTGCCAAATCAAGTGAGACAACCCGACCGCCTGGTTTCGTTACACGTGCCATTTCGGAAATTACCTGCTGATAATTCGACATATTCCGCAAACCAAATCCGATTGTTACAGCGTTAAATGTATTGCTAGCAAAAGGCAGTTTCAGTGCATTTCCCTGTACTAATTCTATCATCGATCCATAAGGCGTTTTATCAATATTCTCCTTAGCCTTTTCCAACATACTGGCAGAGACCCCGCCTGTCGTAATCCAGTTTTCGTACCAGCCATTTATCATTGGGATCTTTTTTCTGATGCAGAAAAAATTTCTTCTCAATATCACCTCCATATCTATAGCAATAAAAAGGCTGGCTACAACCTTGTGCAAAATTTAACAATTGCATTATAAAATAAGTACATTATAGAATAAGCAAAAAAAAACTGCCGTAATAGAAATCACGGCAGTTTAAAATATTTTGATAATTTATCACGATCCGTTATAATAAATTGGCCATCCTGTACTCGAATTAATCCTCGTCTGACCAAATCTTTTAACTGTCGTGAAACGGTCTCGCGTTTAGATCCCAACATATCTGCCAGATAGGTAATACTTAAATTCAAGTTAATTTTAGTTTCAGCTTCACAAGGAATTCCATAGTCGTTGGATAGCTTCCACAGCTTAGCAGCAATGCGCTTATCTCCCCGCACCGAATTAGAGGTATTTTTTAGTTGCCGATACAGTCGTCTTACTTTTATGGAAAGCGAATCTAAAACAAATTTAGTAAGTGCAAAATCATTTTCCATGACACGCAGAAAGTCTGATCTATCAAAACAGAGGATTTGTGCGTCATCAAATGCTTCACAGTTGATTGAAGCAGAGTGGCCTTGCAAAATCACCTCATTAATAAGCTGTCCTTTATCTAAAATAAAAATGACTTTTTTCTCTCCTTGAGAATTGACTTTATAGAGTGAAACAAGGCCGTTTCCAACAATATAAAGCATCTCCACTTGCTCTTTATCAAAAAATAAATGTTCTCCTTTGGATAGATAACACATCGTTCCACAGGACGACAAAGCCGCAATAGAATCGGGGGTTAATTGCCGGAATACTTCAATAAGTGCTAATGCTTCACTTATGCTCCTATTCATAAATTATCACCAGCTTCTCTATTAACTTTATTTCCCTAGCAATCAGTTGTACGCCTGGATTACCACCCATTCAGGGCAAATTCAAAAAGGGGTATTTGTCCCTTACTAGACAAATAGCCGTTTCCTATATCTTTGAAAAAATTGTTGGTTTATACTATGCTGCTTGCGGTATCTTCTTCATCCTTCATTTTTGATTTAAATATCTTGTAAATCACCCCAAGCATGATAAACCATATCGGTGTTACAAATAAGGCTACACGAGTTTCCTTATTAAGGGCCAAAGTAACTAAAACAAACGCAAAAAATGCCAAAATAATATAGTTAATGATTGGGTACAGCGGCATTTTAAATTTGTTCCTGGCAGCAAGTTCAGGATTTATTTTGCGATATTTTAAATGGCAGATCGTGATAATTGCCCAAATGAAGATAAAGCAGAATGTTGAAATACTCGTAATGAGAACAAATACCCCTTCCGGCATAATATATTGCAGGATAACCGCAATCAAGACGACAATTGCCGAGAACACGGTAGCATTAAAAGGTACTTGACTGGATGTTAACTTTTTCATTGACTCAGGTGCATTATTTTCTTTAGCAAGCGAATAAACCATACGGCTTGTACTGAAAATACCGCTGTTGCAAGCAGATGCAGCGGATGTCAGTACAACAAAATTTACAATCGTTGCTGCTGCTGCAATTCCCACTGCAGCAAATACCTGTACAAATGGGCTTTTAGCCGGACTAATTGAAGTCCACGGATATATGCTCATAATAATAAGAAGTGCTCCGATATAGAAAAGAATAATCCGAATTGGAATATTGTTGATCGCCTTTGGGATAACCTGTTCCGGATTTTTCGTTTCACCGGCTGTTAAGCCAACTAATTCGATTCCGGTAAAAGCAAATACGACCATTTGGAAGGAAAGAATGAAACCGCTTATCCCATTGGGAAACCAGCCGCCATTACTCCAAAGGTTGGCAAAACTGGATGCACCGGCATCGGTAGAAAATCCTTTAATAATCATATATGTACCAATTATAATCAGTGCTAAAATTGCAACAACTTTAATCAAAGCAAACCAGAATTCCATTTCACCAAATACCTTTACTGCAGTAAGATTCATAATCAGTAAAATTACAAGAATCATAAGACTCGGAACCCACTGAGCTATATTGGGGAGCCAGTATTGTATATAAAGTCCGGCGGCAGTTACGTCCGCCATGGCAAGTGAAATCCAACAAAACCAGTAGGTCCATCCAGTAATAAATGCTACTCCATTGCCTAGATAGTCACGTACAAAGTCGACAAAAGAATGATATTTCAAATTAGAAAGCAATAATTCCCCGAGAGCACGCATAACAAAAAAACAAATCGCCCCTGTTATCATATATGCAAATAAAATAGATGGACCTGCCAAGTGAATAGACCTGCCAGAACCTAAAAATAATCCTGTACCAATTGCACCGCCAATCGCAAGTAATTGAACATGACGATTTTTTAGTCCTCTCGATAAATTTTGATTTTCCGCCATACATAAACCACCTTTCGCCTCAAAAAAATACAAAAAGAGACCAAATTATAAATCTGGCCTCAAAAAAAGCAGCTAACTAGCTCTGTCCTTTTACCTGAGAGAGTCACTGATTAAAAATAATCAGCTTGCTCCTTCGGTGCTCTCCATTGAGTCTCTCCAGAGTTTCGTCCAATAATGGTCCTTTTGCCTGAAAGCATAACATCTTCGGCGGATTATAAAATCTCTCTCCCATTATCTTCATCCGAGATTTGATATCAAATTATCAATGCATTTATATATTTTATCATTTATTCTTATAAATGTCAATCTAAAAGGAACATCTGTGTGTTTTATATACACATTTAGATCCGAACAAAATAATTCTCATCAACAGGTCTTCCGGAACCATTTTGTTTCCGACTTCCTATCCATATGTAGTCGCTGAATATGCGGGTTACTATATGAAAAAGGCACCTGCCACCTATTTACATGCATAGGCTAACAGGTGCTTTCTTATTTGTCCCAAACTTTAACTAAACTCGAAAATGGCTAACAGCTTCCTGGAGATCCTCAGCCAACTTGGCAAGACTCTGACTGGATGAGGCGATTTCCTCCATAGATGCCGATTGTTCCTCTGTTGCCGCCGACACAGTTTGTGTTTTTCCAACGGCTGCTTTACTGTGACCGTCAATTTCCTTCACCGATGCTACAATCTGCTGACTGCCACTAGCCATCTGCTGAATAGCAGCGGAAATTTCCTTCACTTGTTCGGATACTTGCGTTACCAGTGTCGCAATTTCCCCAAACGCATGACCAGCCGTAGTAACAACCTCTGTTCCTACTTTAACCTCACGAGTACCTTCGCTCATGGCAACAACAGCTTTATCTGTATCCCCTTGAATCTCGCTGATTAGTGCAGCTATATGCTTTGCTGCGTCCTGTGATTGTTCCGCAAGCTTACGGACCTCTTCAGCGACAACAGCAAACCCTTTGCCTTGTTCTCCAGCTCTGGCAGCCTCAATTGCGGCGTTAAGCGCCAGTAGGTTTGTCTGACCAGCAATACCGGAGATTGTGTCGACAATTTGCCCGATTTCTTTTGACCGTTCACCCAATTTAGCTACAACTTGTGCGGAATTATTTACAGTTTGCTCAATATGAGCCATTTGATTAACAGCCTTATCCACCGACTTATCACCATCGGTTGCCTTTTCAGCGGCTTGAGATGAATTACTGGCTACTTGATTGGCGCTAGCAGCTACTTGCTGGATACCAGCTGACATCTGCTCTACCACAGAAGATGTTTCGTTTACGGCATTTAATTGTTTTTCTGCACCTTGTGCCACATCGCTAATAGAACCTGCAACCTGATTAGCAGCTTGAGCTGACTGTTCAGCGCTGGCAGTCAGCTCTTCCGAAGAAGCCGCCACTGTTTCAGCTGATTCATTGACCTGTTTCAAAACTGTACAGAGTCTACCTCGCATACTTTGCAAAGCATCTGCTAATTGACCAATTTCATCTTTTCTAACCAATTTTCGTGGTTTATCACGAAAATCTCCGTCTGCGAGTTTCTTGCAAATTAATACCATTGTATTGAGCGGCTTGGTTATCATTTTGGTAATATAAAAACCACTTAAAAGTAACATTACGAAGGATATAAAAATATCACCAAAGGTAATCTGTTCAGCTTTTTCAAATGATGCCTTGTTATCGGCATCGACTTGTTTTGACAATTCAATGGAATACTTCGAGAGATCAATGCATCGATTAAGAGCTTCCGAGGCTAATGAATCGACCGTAGCCGTATATAATGCATAAGCTTCTGCATTTTTATTTTGCATTGCTAACTCAATAACCTTATTTCTTGCTTCACGATATTTTTGCATAGACATCTTAAATCCGGCCAATTTTTCCTTAGCTGTAGAATCTAAATTAGACTTATCAAGCTCGGCTAGATTATCATTAAAGTTTTTTACCCGCTCATCAATAACTCTTTTCAATTCTTGCTTTTTTTGGTTATCCGTTGTGAGCATCATTTCCATTATTTCTTGATTTACCTTATTAACATGAGCATAGTTTTCGTTAATAAGCGCAATTGGCACTAATTGATCTGCATACATTGTGTTCATACTGACGTTTGATTGTTGAAGATAATAATAACCAGTATACGCGATACTACTCATAGATAGCAATGCGATAAGAATTAGGATGCCCAATTTAGAACTTACTTTCATGTCATCAAAGAATCTCATTAAATCTCCCCCCAGTCTTAAAACATATAACTATGTCAAATTTCGACATGAAGGACCATTGTCCTCTGCCAAAATATGTAATATTAATAAATATATTTTCTCTCCATCGTCACATTATCTAAAATAAATTTTTGTAGCCACCCAGGCATCAAAAAAACCCCTGCATCACCTGCAGTATAACGCAGGAAATACAAAGGTTTATAAGCCTTCTAGTGGTGCGCCCGGCAGGATTCGAACCTGCGCTCACGGCTCCGGAGGCCGATGCTCTATCCCCTGAGCTACGGGCGCTCAATTGACACAGATAGTATTATACCATAACTATCTGTATCTGTCTAATTTTTATTTGGCATCAAGCGGCTCATGGCAATAGGGACAATTCCGCCAATAACGATCCACGTCCCGACCACAATGAGCACATTTCGGACGAAGTGTATGCCCGCAATAAGGACAAACCTTAAATTGGGCTTTCACTTCTTTACCACACATGGTACAAGTAAAAGGCTCTTCAAGAACGGTTGCATCCACATCAATCGTATTGTCATCAGGATTTTGTAAATCCTTTTTTTTACGGCCAAAAATAAAGTAAAGCGGCACAAACAAAAACCACAGGGAAGTTAATGAGCCTAACATCCAAACAGCAACACTGCCCAAACTACTGCCACGCGATTTTGCATCTCGATAAATCCAATAGGCAAACAAAAGACCAATCAAAAATGAAATGTGAATCATATCTGTCACTCCTTAACGAGCTAACGACCCTGTTTTCTACATTTCATTATACCATTAGACAAAATAGCTAAGCAAACATAAAAACAAATTTTACATATGCTCTGCCAAAACCTGTTTTTTCGTTTCCTGCCCCAAAAGAAGAACGATAAGTCCTATAACAGCTAAAACAATCATAAACATCGTAAATATCCAACCTATACCTGTTTGCGGCAACAACCAACCCACAACTGCCGGAGCAAAAATCCCACCAATACGACCAATACCAGCCGCCCAACCTGTGCCAACTGCCCTGACTGTCGTCGGATAAAGTTCCGGCGTATAAGTATAAATGACACCCCAGGCACCTAAATTGAAAAATGACATAGCACAACCCCAGCCTATCACGGTTACTGCTGTACTGCTATGACCAAATCCATACGCCGCTACGGCACTACATAACAAAAAGGTGGCGAGTGTATTTTTACGACCCCAGCGATCTACCAGCACTGCCGCAGCAAAATAGCCCGGTAGCTGAGCTAAAGTAATCATCAAAACATATTCAAATGTTTTTACAATAGCCAAGCCCTGTCCAACCATGAGCGATGGCAACCACGTAAAAATGCCGTAATAAGAATAAACCAGACCAAACCATAATATCCACAATAAAGCCGTTCTTTTCGCCAGTTTAGGCTGAAATAACAAACTGAACGACGAAGCCTGTGAAGTAAGTGATGCCGCCGCGCTGCAATCTCCATTCATCGCAGCTTCTTGATATTTTGGCGGCTTTTTTCCGCCAAGTCTTTCAATACGACTTACAATATTATGAGCTTCCTCATAGCGGCCTTTTTGCAACAAATAACGTACAGATTCGGGTACAGAGCGCCAGATCCAAAAAACATAAAAAGCAGGCAGAGCTCCCAAAAAAAAGACAGCAGACCAACCGAAAGCCGGAATCACCAAGTAAGCAATAAGCGCGGCAATAAACCAGCCTACAGCCCAAAAACTTTCCAGCAGTACAATAAACCGTCCCCGCTTGGCTGCCGGAGAAAATTCACTCATGAGTGTCACAGCTACAGGCAATTGACCACCCAAACCAAAACCAACAAAGAACCGAAAAATCATGAGGGACTCATAGTTCCAGGCTAGACCACATAAACCTGTTGCAATACCATAGGTCACGAGTGTGGCAGCAAAAACTTTACGCCTCCCCCATCTTTCAGCAGCGGACCCAGCTAATACAGCCCCAAGCGCCATCCCGACTAACCCAATGCTGCCAATATAGCCAACAGACTGAGCTGAAAGACCCCACTCTTTTGCAAGAGATGGCAAAACAAAAGCAACCAGTCCTGTATCTGCAGCATCAAACATCCACCCCAAACCAATAATGAATAGTAAGCGATAATGAAAGGAATTTACTGGAACTGACTCCAGCCGAGTAAGAATATTCATATTTCCTCCTATTTCAAACTGTCTTGTCACGTGTAAATACATTATAGCAAATAAATAATCAGCAGACAATATTAAAAGCAGTCCCTTAATTATGGGCTGCTTAGTATACTAACTACATATATGCCGTTAAGTGATAAGTATGTCCGAAAAAACATTATCTTACTTTCATGATTGCATTTCCACTCATTTTGCTAACAAGCTGCAATCATGCAGCTTGTTTTTTATACGTTGAAGCTGTTCTTCTGAACGAACAAGCAAGGTATGAAGATGAACACCACCTGTAATAAGCGAAAGGGGCTCAGCACGAGTCGTGGCTAGTTTATCGACAAAACTACGAACATCAAATAGATTGGTTAACATCAAATTGGCTTTAATCTCACCATACACAGGATGTTCAACAATAACATCCAAAATTTGGGCTCCTTCTTCAATCATAACGACAAGTTCTTTTTCGAGATCTTCGGCGTTATGTTTACAAGCAATCTTGACTTCCAATGACTGATCAGCAACAGACGGAATGAGATATCCCTGCGGCGTGGCATAAATATCTGAGCCAAGAGCCCGTAAAATAGCAATATCATTGACTATAACTTGACGGCTCACAGCAAATTCCCGTGCTAAAACAGCACCAGTCAGCGGCATTTTATTACTGCATAATTTTTCAAGTAGGGCCTTGCGCCTATTTTCCGTATTCAAAACAAGTCCTCCTTTGCCGTATCCATTATACATCTAAAGCCAAAGCATGCAATTCATTGAGTAAGTTTCGTTCACCAATAACAATTAATATATCACCCGGTTGGATGACTTCCTTATGTTCTGGCGTCGTAAGTAATTGTTCACCCCGCTTAATTGCCACAACAATGGTACGAAACCGTTCCCTAATGGAATTCTCCGCCAAAGATTTACCAATAAATGATGAATTCTCTCCGATTGTAATTTGATGAATATCTAGATTTAGTTCCTGATTATAAAAAACATTTTCCATTAAGTGCGAAATATCCGGTTTAATCATGGCTGTAACCAATTGACGCCCCCCCATAACAGAAGGAAAAATAACGGTATCAGCTCCAGCACGTTTCAATTTTTCTTCGGCCTCTGAACGATCAGCCCGAGCCACAACTGTAATAGCTGGATTTAGACTTTTTGCCGTTAACGTAACATAAACATTTTCAGAATCATGAGGCAAAGCAGCAATAACTCCCCGTGCCCGAAGCACACCAGCAGCAATAAGCACCTCATCTAATGTAGCATCACCATGAACAGCAAGAATTTTCTTATCAACCAATTGTTCATAGTTTGTGGCATTAATATCAATCACAACAAAAGATTCCTCTTCTAGCTCCAACTGCTCGATCGTACTACTTCCTACCTTGCCAGACCCACAAACAATAATATGATTTTTTAAACTAGCGATTTTCCGATTCATACCCTTCCTCCCAAACAAATCTTTTAATTGGCCTTCAATAGACATAGTAATAACAAGTGAAAATGTGTAATAAGCCATACCAACGCCTGTCATAATAAGGCCAATGTCAAATATACGCCCCCATACTGTCTTTGGCACAACATCACCATAACCAACAGTCGAAACGGTAGCGGCCGTCAAATAAACTGCGTCAATGAACGACATATTTTCAATTCCCATAAAACCTAACACACCAATGATTTGAATGGATACAAATAAAATAATAGCGATCTTTAGGCGTGTCAGACTAGGCTGCTCCCATGTCACATGCAATTCCCCCTTGCCTATTGATTAAAAATCATTGATCCGCCGCTTTTGTTTTCTTGTTAAAGAGGAAAATACTTTTCTGCAACGAAAATCAATAAAGAAGAGTTTATTTTTTTATTATACAACAACTAGGGAGGGTTAACAAAATAATGAATGACGAAAATCGTCAGTGGCACACAAATACAATCGGTAAAAAAGTTGTCGATGCTTTACAAAAAAATCGATTTTCCGCAGCCTATTTTCCAACTGCAGCAGAAGCGGCGCAGGAAATTCTGAAATTAATCACCCCTACTGATACCGTAGGGTTTGGTGGTTCTGCAACAGTAAAAGAAATTGGTCTCTTAGACGAATTAACCAAACGCGGCAACACACTATTTAACCATGGCCAAAGTGGTCTTACACCAGAAGAATCATTAGATATACGACGTAAAGAACTCACGGCGGATGTCTTTCTAACAAGCACCAATGCCCTAACACTCGATGGACAGCTTGTGAATGTCGATGGCTCAGGAAATCGCGTGGCAGCCATGATTTTTGGACCAAAAAAAGTCATTGTTGTCGTCGGAATTAATAAGGTTGTCAGCGATACGCATGAAGCTTATAAGCGTATTCAATACGAAGCCGCTCCCATCAATAATAAGCGTCTCAATAGGCCCAATCCTTGCACAACAAGCGGCATCTGCATGGACTGCCAAGGCCCTTCGCGTATCTGTAATGTCACGACGATTATAAAAAAGGCTTTACCACAGACACCGACTTTCATCTTCGTCATTGGCGAAAATCTCGGTTTCTAAACAGGAATAACCAATAAAAAACAAACTACCCAAATGAGTAGTTTGTTTTTTATTGGTGGGCGATGACGGGATCGAACCGCCGACATCCTGCTTGTAAGGCAGGCGCTCTCCCAGCTGAGCTAATCGCCCATGAATGGTGACGCGTATGGGATTCGAACCCATGAAGCCGCCGTGAAAGGGCGGTGTCTTAACCGCTTGACCAACGCGCCATTTAATTGGCTCCTCGAGTAGGACTCGAACCTACGACCGATCGGTTAACAGCCGATTGCTCTACCAACTGAGCTATCGAGGAACAACATATAATATTATATCACACCGTTTATTATATTGCAAGTCTTTTTTATGGTTTTTGTTTAAACACCTTTTAGTATCCTTTACGAAAATTTTTCCATTTTCGTCAGCTAGACACGACCACTGGAATTGGCTTGCCTTGATATAATACCAAGTTTTTTCTCATTTGTAAATAGAAAAAACAGGAACTTCTCATTTTATGTTAAACTTAATTGAAAAGACCTTTCTTGGCAATACTTTTAAGGTCAACAATCACTAGGAGGAATTACAATGGATGAACGCATAAAAATGCTCGCCAAAAATCTTATTCACTATTCCACAGCACTTCAAAAGGGTGAAAAAATATTAATTGAAGTCTTTGACGACGCCATTCCTTTGGCACAGGCTCTTGTTGCCGAGGCTTATGAAGTAGGCGGACTACCCTTGGTCTCCGTCTATAACAATCGACTGCAACGAGAAATACTGCTAAAAGCCTCACCTGAGCAGATGAAGTTAAATGCCAAATTTGAAGTACAGCGCATGCAGGAAATGCAGGCCTACCTTGGCATCCGAGCCAGTTATAATGTCAGTGAACTTGCTGATGTTCCTGCGAAGCAGCTACAAAATTACCAACAACTCTGGTCTAAACCGGTTCATTCGGATATTCGCGTTCCCAACACGAAATGGTGCGTACTACGCTATCCAAATGGCGCTATGGCTCAATTAGCGAATATGAGCACAGCGGCTTTTGAAGATTTTTACTTTAACGTCTGTAACCTTGATTATGGACGCATGGCAAAAGCTATGGACCCCCTTATCAGCTTGATGAACAAAACAGACAAGGTGCATATTAAAGGTCCTGACACAGACCTAACTTTCTCTATCAAGGGTCTTCCAGCTATAAAATGCTCTGGCCTGCGAAATATTCCTGATGGTGAAGTATATACAGCACCAGTTAAAAACAGCGTAAACGGCACTTTAAGCTACAATACGCCCGCTGTTTATCAAGGGTTTACCTATACTTCTATTCAGTTAACATTTAAAGAAGGAAAAATCATCAAAGCTACAGCGAATGATACAGAAAAAATCAACCAAGTCTTAGATACGGATGAAGGCGCCCGGTTTATCGGCGAATTCGCCCTCGGTGTAAACCCTTACATTTATACGCCTATGAAAGATACGCTATTTGATGAAAAAATCAATGGCAGTTTCCACTTTACGCCTGGCAACGCCTATGATGTTGCTTTTAATGGCAATTGCTCCGCCATCCACTGGGATCTTGTCTGCATTCAGCGCCCAGACTATGGCGGAGGCGAGATCTACTTTGACGACAAACTCATTCGTAAAGATGGTTTGTTTGTACTACCCGAACTTCTTTCACTCAATCCAGAACAGTTAAAACAATAATTGACTTGGAAATGATCATAAAGAAAGGGGAAAGCTTCCTTACAAGAAGTTTTCCCCTTTCGACTAACCTTTTGTCAAGCAATAATATTTTTGATAAAATTAGGCAATATAAAACAGCTTTGCTGCACGTCCTTATTATAATAGCGATAAGGCAGATCAAGAATTTTTTCTATATTTACTGATTTGGAATCATATTTTTTCGAACCAATCGTAAAAGAATGCAGTCCACCTGGATAAAGAGGAATTTGCGCCAAATAAAGCTCAGTAATTGGAAATAGCGACTGAATATCTTTATGTAGTTTCTTAATAAGCGGTTGATGATAAAACGGTGATTCTGTCTGTTGAACAAATAAACCATCAGGTTTTAATGCCTTATAAACATTTTGGTAAAAACTATAAGTGAATAATCCTTCACCAGGACCAATGGGATCCGAACAATCAACAATGATCACATCATATTCACTTTTCGCTGCTTTCATACGCTGAATACCATCGCCAATATTGACACGTAGCTTAGGATGATTTTCAATTAACGCTGAACTGATTTCTGGTAAATATTTTTTAGAAACCTCTACTACAAGCCCATCGATTTCTACAAGTTCCACGTTTTCTACTGCGGGATGCTTCACAATTTCTCGTACTGATCCACCATCACCGCCACCAATAACAAGTACCTTACGGGGATTCGGATGAATATGCAGGGGGACATGGGCAATCATTTCGTGATAAATAAACTCATCGAAAATACTTGTTTGAAATACACCATCAAGTACTAACATCCGGCCAAATTCAAACGAATCTACCACCATGACTTCCTGAAACTCAGACTTTCCCGAAAATAAAGTACTTCGAATTCGCGCACTTAGTTGCACATCTTGCGTTTGATGCTCACTACACCATAGTTCCATAAAAGACCACCTCTTGCTTTCTATTATAAACGAAGTATCGCATAAGTTATACAATAAGATAAAAAAAGCCTTATCAGTTATGCTTCATAAATACAAAAACGTTTTCCACCTAACCGTTTGGCTTGATACATCGCTCGATCAGCATATTTAATCAGTGTCTTACCATCTTTTGCATGCTCTGGATAAAAGCTAACGCCAATACTTACGGATACTACAAAGTTATCCCCATCTAATTCAAAATTTTCCTGACATTGCTCAATGAGTCGCTGAGAAATTTCGTTGGCATCCTCTTTTCTATCTAATTCAGACAAAACAACAACAAATTCATCTCCACCTAACCGAGCTACCGTATCACCATCACGCGTATACTGAACAAGTTTATCTGCCATATCCTTCAAAAATTTATCGCCTGCTGCATGACCATGTGCATCGTTGATGGGCTTCATACCATCAAAATCAAGAAACAGTACCCCAAGAAGTTGCTTAGAGCGTTTAGCCTGCGCAATGGCTTTCTCCAGCCGATCTTCTACTAAACGACGATTCGGCAATCCTGTCAAAACATCATGATAAGCCAAATAGGCAATTTGATCTTCATGTAACTTACGATCCGTAATATCGCGAAATACGGCACATAGAACAAGCTTATCATGCCACCAAAAAGTATTTACATGAACTTCCGCCAAAAAAGCCGTTCCATCCTGGCGCTTATACCATTGTTCATCAATATGAATTTGCTTACCATTCTGGGCCGCTTCCATAATTTGCAGTACTTGTTCGGTTTCCGCTGCAAGTTCAAGAAGAATGCGTTTACTAATCTCAGCTTGACTATAGCCAAATAAATCTAAAAACTGCTGATTGACTTCAATAAATTGTAACGTCTGGACATCGGCAAAACAAATAGCATCATTGACATTGTGAAAAACTAATCGATACTTTTCTTCACTTGTCATGAGTTCCTTTTCTCGCTGAATACGTGCCTTTAATTCCTCTTGGGCATGAGCATACAATCGAGCATTATCAATAGCTACAGCTGTCAAATCAGCTAAAACACTTAAGAGTTCTAATTTCTCTGTTGAAACAGCTTGTACCTTATCATAAATGACACCAATGGTACCGATGATTTCTTTTGCCGAATAAATAGGCACAACCACAAATGTTTTTAACTGATTTAATAGCGGATCAGCAAGCGGCTGTGCATATTGGGAATAATCATCAGTAACCAAAGGCTTACCTGATTTCAAGACTTCCCGAATGACACCTTCATCTGTAGGTAGAGGATAGTAGGTGATTTTTTGGTTTTCCCCCTCGACAACAGTACAATGTACAATTTGTTTAGTACTGTCTATAAGATAGATAAAACCGGCTGATGCCAAAACAAGTTGCGCAGCTTGGCAAACAAGCGCATGAATGAGTTCGTCAAAATCCAAATGATTCATAATATTCATTGTGGTTTTATGTAAAAATCTCATTTGCTTATTCAAAATTACACTGCACACCCCTCAGCCTCTATCAGCAATTTCAATTACTACCTATCTTATTATAAATTATTATACTCACATAACGAAGTCAATGCAATAAAGACAAAAAGATGGCGGAAGATTCTCTCCCGCCATCTTGCATCATTCAGTTAACAACTAACTACATCTCTTAGAGCAAACCTTTGGCCTCAAAATATTTTAGCGCCACTTCAGGAAACAGTCCATAAGACAAAACATCTTCCATCG